>JAICIM010000018.1 GCA_025928885.1 Ktedonobacteraceae bacterium
ACCAGCGCTGGTTGGTGGCTGTGCGGTGGTTGTCTCGCTGGCCCTGGTATTCTGGTTCGGCCACTTTACTGATCTGTCCATCTTCGTACTTAATATCACCACGCTCTTTGGGCTTGGCCTGGGCGTCGATTATTCGCTGTTTATCGTGAGCCGTTTTCGTGAAGAGATGAGGCATGGGCGGCTCGTTGATGAGGCGGTGGCGCTCACTATCGCCACTGCCGGACGAGCAGTGGCCTGCTCAGGTCTCACGGTGGCGATCGGGCTGTTTGGCCTGACCTTCTTTCGCATCAATATGTTGCACTCCGTCGGCCTGGGCGGCATGCTGGTAGTGCTACTTGCGGTACTGGCAGCTTTGACGCTGCTTCCTGCTCTGCTTTCGCTGTTAGGGCCACGCATCAATGCTTTGCCGGTGAGGTTCCCGCGCTTCTGGCGACGTTCCAGCGCTGCCACAACGGAGCTACAGCATGGCTTCTGGTATCGTCTCTCTCATATAGTCATGCTCTACCCGGTGCGGGTTTTTGTTCCAGTCTTTCTGCTCCTGATCGGTTTTGGCTTGCCTTTTTTGGGGGTGCGCTTCTCCGCTCCCGACGCCTCGATTTTGCCAAAGGATGTGCCATCGCGTGAGTCCTACGATCTGCTAGCGACGCGCTTCAACTTGCGCGAAACCACTCCTGTTCTGCTGGCAGTGCAGACGCGGGGCAATGTGTTAACGAGCGAAAATATTCGCAACCTCTATTATTATGTCAAACGCATCGAAGCTGATCCGCGCGTCGCACGGGTCGATAGCATCGTCAGCGCCGATCCGCGTATGACGCTTGAGCAATATGAGCTGCTCTATACCCATCCTGAACTCATCTCTGACCCCTATCTCTCGATCCTGGCGAAATCGTGGGTGGCAGGTAATACAACGATGATTCAGGTGATCAGTAAATACGATATGGGCGATACGCGTTCGCAAGAACTGGCGCTAACCATTCGCAATACGCCTCCGGGCAATGGGATTACTGTGCTGGTTGATGGGGGAGCAGCTGCCGATGTTGACTACGTTGCTTCACTCTATTCTGATTTTCCTGTAGCCGTATTGGTTATCGCTCTGGTCACCTATGTTGTTCTGCTCCTCCTGTTTCGTTCGCTGGTGTTGCCGCTCAAGGCAATTTTGATGAACACGCTTTCGATCCTGGCAAGTTATGGCGCTCTGGTGGTCATCTTTCAGGATGGCTTCTTGCATCAAGTGCTTGGCTTCACCCCACTTGGCTTTGTGGAGGCGTCGAGTCCGATTTTGTTGTTCTGTTCGCTCTTTGGCCTCTCGATGGATTACGAGGTGTTCCTGCTTTCGCGCATTCAGGAGGCGTTCTGGCAAACGGGTGATAACACGCGCTCTGTTGCGCTTGGCTTACAGCGTAGTGGCGGCATTATTACCAGCGCAGCAGTCATCGTGATTGTGGTGAGTGCCTGTTTTGCAACCGCTGACATGATTCTGGTCAAGGCGCTGGGACTGGGCATGGCGCTAGCTGTGCTGATAGATGCAACACTGGTGCGCGGCCTGTTAGTGCCAGCGACGATGCGTTTGTTGGGCGATTGGAACTGGTGGCTCCCGTTTGCTGGTGTGCAGCGCCATCGTCCAGCGCTGGCAGAATATATGGAGCCGGAGCAAGAGGAAACAGGCACTGAAGAGGGAACTGATATCAAGATCGGAGGTGAGCGATGAAAGGTTACATGCCGCGCAATGCGAGGCGCTTTGCTTTCCTGCTCCCTTTCCTATCGCTGCTGATGTTGCTCTCATCCTGTGGTTTTCCCGGGATTGTCTCGACAAACCAGCAGTTGCCGCAGGTTAAACAGTCGCCGCAACCCACGCAGTTGCCGCCTGTGCGCTTTCCTGAAGATGAGGGAGCGCATCATAATCTGACCGAGTGGTGGTATTACACCGGCCACTTTACAGCCAACGAGGCGTCGGGCAAGGTGCATCGTTACGGCTTTGAACTGGTCGTCTTCCAGGTCTTGCGCAGCGATTTGCCGCCCGTCTATGCCTCACACTTTGCTATCAGCGACATCTCGCGTGGAGAATTTCATTATGATCAGCGCCAGGTGATGGCCTCAGCTCCCTTGCCTGCGCAGGCTACTACGCCGGGTATCGACGTTCGGGTCGGTGATTGGCAAATTCAAGGGGAGAATGGACACGACCATTTGGTGGCAGCAATGACCAATTATGCCATCAACTTGAATCTCACCAGCCAGAAAGCACCAATTTTGCACAATGGCGATGGCTTGATCACGTATGGCCTGGCCGGCTTCTCTTATTATTATTCGCGCACCAGGATGGCCGTTGCTGGCACTGTGCAGGATCATGGGCAGACTGTGCAGGTAACAGGTCAGGCGTGGATGGATCATCAGTGGGGTAATTTTCTGACTCTGGCAAACAGCGGTTGGGATTGGTTTAGCATTCAATTGAACGATACAACTGAACTGATGATCTACTTTATCCGCGATGCCAGCGGCAAAACGATCTCGACCTATGCAGGCTATATCGATCAACAGGGGCATGATCGTGTGATTGCAGCCAGCGCATTGCATATCACGGCGCTGGATAAGTGGACGAGTCCGGTAACAGGGATCACCTATCCCTCTGGTTGGAAACTGGCTGTCGATGATCCCCAGGTGCGTACGACGTTAACGATTACGCCACAATTGAAGGATCAAGAACTGGTGGTTCGCGAATCGACCGGGAATACCTATTGGGAAGGCGCTGTGGATATCCAGGGACAGCACAATGGGAAAGCAGTCAATGGCGTGGGCTATGTGGAATTGACAGGATATGTGAAATAGCATTTTTGAGGAGAGCGATACGTTGAAATGGGTAGTATCACTCTCCTCAGATGTAATGGTTATGGCAGGGTGATACGCGCTATAACCTCCAGGCGTCCATGCACGAGGCCGTAATACTCCTGTTGAATGGTATAGCGTCCCGAGGCATCTGGCTGAAGCGTAATAGATGCCAGCGTGTTCTCAAAAAGCAGGTTGCGCAGGCTATGCACGTCGGATGCCGTTATCTCAAGAGGCAGGATGCGCGTATCCAGGCCACCATAGATCATGCGCGGAATGAGCGCTTGTCCTTTGATCAAGCGCATATCGCTGTAAGAGAGCGAGTTTTCTATGGGAGTAGAAACCAGCTGGTAGAGCCGGGTTTTGCGCGAACGCGAAAAGAGAACACGGCCTTCGGCATTGTAAGAGAAATGCACGTCGCCTGAGAGCAGCAGCGTAGCTCCAGGGTGGGTGCGCACCGCTTGCAGCAGCTCTTGCCAACTGGCGCTGTAGATCGGCCAGTGATCGAATTTCAAGCGGCGAGCCAGATACAATTGGAAACGCGCCAATCGTTCTCCTAGCCGGCGTAAGGGGGCGATACTCTTGCTCCAGAGGCGAACCCCGGTCAGATATTCGGCGAGACCGATTACTGGCGGGAGGATGACCGGCACCGAAGAGGCGATGATTGCCGGTTGCGTTTGACGTTCCGCCAGCCAGTTGCGTAAATCGGCCATTTGTTGCTGGCCCATGATACGGAGCGGTTTGAACTGCTCTTGCTGATTATCTGCAATGATCTCTGTGCGGCCGGCGCGGGCGTTGGTGACGAAAATAGGTGGAGTGGTAGGAATCTGGTAGTGCCAGCGTTGTTCGGTTTGCTCTTCTATGGCCGTGCGAATATATGTGCGCAATTCTTCGATGATGTCCTGGTTGCTTTGTGCTGCCGCCTGCATTATCTGAGCAAGCGGGTGTCGCAGTCGTTCTTGTGCGCACAAATTGCCCCATCCTTGATAGACCCAGTATGCCACCAGGCCATCGATAATCATCTGTTCCTTGCCCTGTTGGGCCAGTTCTGCGTACCATGTAGGCCAGGTATTCCAGCTATTGGTAAGTTCGTGATCATCAGGAGTCATATAAGTGGGAATAGCAGCAAGAGCCTGACGAGTATCATTGTTATTGGTCCAGGCGTGGTGATAAAAGTGCGTGAAATCTTCAAAAGATACCGCTCCGCCTCTGACCTGTGGCGCTCCTGCTACCAGTTCGCGTGCTGGCTGGTCGGCATAGATCTGATCACCAATAAAGAGTAAGAGGTGGGGCCAGAGCGTTTCTCGCTCTTCCGCATGTTGTTGCAACCATCTGCCAAATGCGGCCAGCGTATCCTCTTCTGGACGACTGAGCTTACGACAGGAGCCATAGATCAGTCGCAAAGGCTGTGCTTGTGGCGTGGAGGGAGTAAGCGTGCGAAAGCATTGAAGCAAAGAACTATCTTGCTCCTGCCCGGCGATAGAGAGGCGATAGTGATACCACGTTGCTGGTTGCAGGTGCGTAACCTGGGGTGTCGCATAGTAATGCCCCCCAATAGTAATGGATGGAGCATCAATAGTTACAGCGTCACTGGTAGCAGCATTATATGGAGTAACCTGTAGCTGAACAGTACAGGGCTGAGAGAGTTCAAGCCAGATGGTAGCTTCAGTGGCAGTGGTGGCGCGAACAAGCGGTCCAATACGGACAAAGCTCATAAAACATGTCATCCTTTCGCGTATTGCCTGTTGATGGGTTGCCAATCTTCTCTTGTGATTGCTATAGTAGCATGTGATAGGGTGCATCGAGAGACTGAAAAAAATAGGACAACCAATCAATGAAAAAGGTAAATATTGCGAACGTGTTACAAATAGATAAAATGTAAGGAACATTGTAACAGATTGATAGATTTGTGGTAGTTTTCATCTTTTCTTCATCTAAGAATTGTGATTGAGCTGTGACGATGACAGTTCATTCATCTTCAAAGTGAAATTGTGTGCTAATTGTGAGGTGAAATTCATCATCGTGCGGAGAAAAGCAATGAAACACCGATAAATATCCTGTTACATGTTCATTGCATGTGTGAGTGTTGACGGTAGAGCAGTGAGATTATTGACGAGAACATACACTGATATGGTATACTTTGTTGCGGTGTTTAAAGAATTTTCTGGATGTATGTGATGATTCGTGGCAACCTCTGAACAACATTAAGATATACATTTGTAATACAATGTAATATAATTTCAATGAGATGTTGTAAAGAGGCAGGCATCCCTGCTGATACAGCTAGCTTTGAGAAGGATGCTTGACAGAAACGTGCCAGGGTGAGGGTGTATCGAAAAGGTATCGTATTTGTGACGATCACATCCGCCAGTTGGGACTGGCAAGGAAGCAATGGAAACGAGAACACACACTTCCATACAAGAAGAATCCGCCATTGTAGAGCGTGTCGCACGCATCGTCTCCAGTGTACGCGGAACAAAATCTGACTATACACGGCTGGCAGCCGAGCTGGAGCAGGCTATTCCCTTTGATATCTTTGGGATTGTCCTGTTACGTCACGATCGCCAGGCCGTGCGTGTCACCGTGTGCCAGCGTAACGAAGCGGACAGATGGGTCGCTACATATCATCAACATCCTCTCGCTGGTTCTATGCTAGAGCAAGTGTTGCGTTCCCCACGGCTCACGGTCAATAGCTATCCTGAAGGTCTGGATGGCCCTCCAGCTATCAGCGGTGACGCCTTAACGGGTTCGCCTCAGATCCATGCTACCCTGATTGCCCCCTTGATGGTCGAAGATCGCGTTCTCGGCACCCTGGAACTGGGCAGTTCTGTCGCTGATACCTATACAGATGAGACGCTGCAACGTCTGGTACGAGCCGTTGTTGGTGTGCTGGCAACAGCGATTGAAAGTGTGCAGCTGGGCGGGAGTGCCGCGATCCAGGATCGGCAGCGGCAGGTGCTCAAGGATGTTACCAGCGCTCTCACCTCAAAGATTGACCTCTCCACCATTCTGAAACAGATTGTCGTCGGGATTGCAAACTCCCTCAACGTGGCAGCTGTAATCATGGTGCTGGATCGGGATCAGGAACGCCTCTCTTTGCAAGCGCAGTCTGGTATGGACTCCGTTGCGTTAGAGAATGTCTTTAGCCATTTGCTGGTTGATGATAACAGCATTATCTGTCAGACGTTGCAGCGTCGCCAGCCATTGGTAACGCAGGATATTGCGACGGATGAGCGTTTCCCTGAGAGCCGCGTGTTTTTTACCGAGTTGGGGATTCATTCTATTTTTAGCTATCCTTTAGTGACGGGAACAACTATTTTTGGTGTCTTGCTCTTCTGTTCACCAGAACCGGGCGGATTTACGCCGCTGAAGGCTGATATCTTTGCGCTCTTTGCGAGCCAGGCCACTGTTGCTATTCACAATGGTATGCTGCTTGAATCGGCCCATCGGCGTAGCCGTTTCCAAGAGGCTATTGAGCAGCTTGAGAAGGCGCATATCTTGCATGTGAGTACCGCACTGAAAGTGGATGATGATGCTGTAGCCTCTTCAGAGGACACACATCAGACGCTAGAAACGCTGCAACACGACGAATTGGAGCTATTGGCCTATGTGCGTGAAGAGACCCGGCGCACCTTCGGTGTAAGCTTTACCAGCCTGTTGCGTTTTATTAGCGATCATTTGTTAACTCAGGATGAGCGCAATCTTCAGGCCATGCTCTATAATTACCAGCCCGAAGCCGGACATGATACCGACAACTTGTCCCCGATCTCTTCTTTGCTGGCACAACTGCCTCCTGAGCGTTCACTGGTGCGAAGAGCATCCGGGCAGCCTGAAACGTTTGCTGATACCCTCTCGCTTTTAACGCAGATGGCCGAAACCGCATTAGTGCGTACAGGCATCGTGGGCGAATTGAGCCGCCTGATCATGCAACTAAAAGCCTCGACAAATGGCGTGAAAGATGCCTGGTTTGTGGTTGATTTAAATGGCGTGTGCGTATATATGAACCCTGCTGCTGAGGCACTTTGCGAGACGCATCTGGAAGATATTGCTGTGACGTACCCGCCATCATGGTTGTCCCCGACTCCAGGAGCGCCTCAGCGAACCGGGACGACCGTTGACAAAATTTTTGCCACATTGTTTTCCCGTATGCGCAATGTTGAAGATGTGCAACGCTATCTACAAGAGTTTGCCCAGGATACCTACTATCGTGAGATGCGCTGTATCCTTGCCGTCGAACCCCTGCCGTCTCTTTCAGCGCTCCAGGGAACGATGATCAGAGAGAGCGCGATGCGTCTGGAGAGTGCGCCATCGGATTATCATTATCAATTGATCCGTCATCCGTTGTGTAATCAAGAGGGTTTTCTCATTGCCAACGCTTTGCAGGTCTGTGATGTGACAGAGCAAGTGCGTGATGAGAAAAACCGGTCGGCTTTGCTTTCGTCCGTTTCGCACGATCTGCGTACACCTTTAACCACCATCAAAGCCGCAGTCACGGGTCTTTTGCAAACAGATGTCGCCTGGGATGAAGAGGATCGTCAGGGGATGCTGGAGGATATCGACGCCGAAGCGGATCATCTGACGATTTTGGTGAACGCCCTGGTTGAATTGTCGCGGATTGAGATGGGCGCTCTGGTCCTTGAAAAAGAGTGGTGTGACCTGGTTGAGGTCGTGGATGGCACGTTGGAGAAAATGAATCGTGTGCTGGCCGAGCATTCCGTGCGGATTGTTGCCCAGCCGCCGTTGCCGCTCGTCTATGCCGATCATACTCAGATTGAGCGCGTTTTCTATCATTTGTTAGCAAATGCGGCCAACCACTGTCCAACTGGGAGCGAAATACTCATAAAATTGGATGCCAGCGACGGAGTATTACGCGCCTGTGTGATTGATCGCGGTCGGTCTATCCCTGCCCATGAAAGAGAGCGCCTCTTTAAATCGTTTTACAGCTTGCGCTCGTATGGGAATGGATTGGGACTGGCGATCTGTAAAGGAATTGTCGAGGCTCATCAAGGGCATATATGGGCTGAGGCGGCAGATAATACTGCTGCGCCTGAACATGCAGGAACCTGTTTTGTCTTTACACTACCGATTCATCTACGTACCAGTTCAGCGAATGGGCAGGAGAGATTCGCGGCAGGCAGCAGGGAGGTTTCAGGTGAGAAGGCATATTCGTTGCAGCGAACTCGTGTATCTACTGAGGGGGAGGCGGAATGAAAGCAAGAGGTAAGCGTATTCTGGTTGTTGACGATGAGGCACCAATCCAACGCATCCTGCGGCGAAACTTGACCATGAGTGGATATGAAGTCTTTATTGCGGAAAATGGGAAACAGGCAGTGGAAATGGTTCGCCTGCATCAACCAGACCTGATTCTGCTAGACCTGTGTATGCCGGGCGAGTTGGATGGACTTGACGTATGTGCTAAGGTACGACAATCAGTACAAACGCCGATCATTGTACTTTCGGCTGTGACGGAAGAGAAACAGAAAGTCCGTGCGCTGGATCTAGGGGCCGACGACTATTTGACCAAGCCGTTTGGCAATGATGAGCTGCAGGCACGTGTAAGAGCGTGTTTGCGCCGTGCGCAGACGGCGGATACCCAGATCGAGAGCGGGCCGGAGATGCTTGTGAGCGACGATGGCTACCTCACGATGAATGTACCTCGCCGTCAGGTGAAAGCAGGGGAGCATGATGTGCGCCTCACCCCGACAGAATTTGAGCTGCTGCGGCAGTTGATGACCTATGCAGGTAAAGTGCTGACTCACCGTTCTTTACTACGGGCAGTGTGGGGACCGGAGTATGGAGAGGAGGCTGATTATCTGAGAGTCTATATCCGGCAGCTGAGGCGCAAGGTCGAAATCGAGCCGTCCCGGCCCCGCTACATCTTAACAGAGCCTGGTATTGGCTATGTTTTTCGTTCACAAGCCGAAGAGAAGAATATTTAATAAAAATTTAATGGGTTATGAACGTTTTTTAATAGTTACCTAACTCATTTTCGTATACACTAGTTGCTAGTATGGCCTTTTTCTGGCTCAAGGAGGATGCCAGAAAAAGTGATTGTGTCGAGAGATGCCCACATACCCGACCTGGAAGAAGACGGTGGGGTATATACTGAATGAAAAGTGGGGGGGAAGCGGGTAGGAAGAAGGGAATGTTTGGCGATAAGATATGAACGTGTAAATGTTACTGGAGAGAAAGTGTTCTATAGGCGTGGGTGTCTTACCAGGGTCAAAGGTTCCTGATATGCCTGTCGCTGCTATTTACAGAGGTAAAGCGGCTATTCCTATAAGCGAGCGAAATTTCTACTGCACTCATACGTTGCCGACTAGCTGGCGGATGGGACAGTAAACAGTATACATTGCCCGAAACTGTTACGAGACCGCTTGCAATCATGTATATGCGACTCGTGGGCTAGTCTGATATTAAGGAACTGGGATTAAGAATGGAGCAAGACCGCATCATGGATGGAGATCTGCAAACGCTAGGTCTCCAATCCATACTCAAAATGCTTGCCTTGAGTGACAAGACTGGCAAATTATTTGTTTCATCAGGGCCAGAAACACTCTCGATTAGTTTGCGTAAGGGGCAAATCGTGGGATTGCACGAGGAGGGGGTAGCGCAACCAGATCTATTGGGGATGTTATGTCTGATTAATAAATTGGACCCGCCGCGTGCGCAGTCGATTCGTGAGCTAGCTCAGGGCAATATGCATGTTGCCCTGGCAATGTTGGTGGAGCGAGGCTGGATGAGCGCGAGTGAAATGCAGCGCCGCCTTGAGTTTTCTGTCACGCAGTCGATCAGCCATGCATTGCGTTGGGTCAATGGCCGTTTTGCCTTTCATCGTCAAGTTGTTTCTATTGAGAGTCGCATGCAACCTCTGGTTGTGGATTCCGTCTTGCTGGAAGCATTGCGGCAAGCGGATGAGTGGGAAGAGATTATGGGGGAGGGCGTCACTCATCTGGCCCGTACAACAGTATCGCGTTGGCAACCAGATGTACGTCGCGATGTCCGCAGTCTGGGGTTGGCTCAGGAAGCCATAGAGGTGTTGTGCCTTTCTAATGGTGAGCTGCCTTTGCAGGCGGTCGCGCTGGTATTGATGATGCCGGAGGCGCGTGTTGCTCGTGTTATGTCTCAACTGCTGCAAATGAACCTGATTGAAGTTGTTGATACAGTGATGGAGACCGAACTCCAGCAAGATCTTTCAAATATTATTATTAAATGTCAATATACTCTGGCCCAACAGCGAGGCTCTTCTAATCCCGAACAACATCTGCTCGGGCTGATTACAACGATGTCCGAGTGTATTAATCTTCTGCTCATCCATCATGGCAAGTATGCCAGAAGCCTGCGTGGGCGTGGCCACATCCCTCCAATGGAGATAGTGCGTTATCTGGAGCGCCGCTTTGTGCAACAGTTGCGGTCGCTCTCTAAGCAGCAATATCCAATTTTAGATACCACCACCTTTGCGAATGGTCAACTTGATTGCAGTGATATACTCACGCTAAACAAGTTGGTCAAAGGAGAACAACTCGAAGAGTTCTACTGGGAAGCGGTCCAGGGATTGGCGGCTTTCCTGCGCACGGTCTTTGGCACTTTGTTGAATGATGAAGTCGGCAATTCTCATACTGGTCGTCAGCTTGGAGTCGCCTGGAAAATCTTTCTTTCGGAAATTGATCACGAGGTACAACAGTATCAAGTCTATCGCGCCCATCGCACTACGCAAACGGCTCGTGGGCGAGATGGAATGCAGACGCCGCCTCTTGGTCTTGTGCAAAATTGGAACGGTCCCCCCGATAACAATAACAATAACAACAACAATCAAGGGGGATTCTGGTCGCCTGAAGTGCGAAGGAGGTCAATGTAGATGGCTGCTGAACCGACGGTACTGGTAGTGGACGATAGCCCGACTGTGCGAAAAATCGTTCAGATGACGTTGCAGCGCGAGCATATCAGAGTGATTACCGCCAGCGACGGGCTGAGCGCTCTTACGTCCGTTGCCGATGAAATGCCTGCGGTTATTCTGTTGGATATCCAGTTGCCGCGCATGGATGGGTACCATATTTGCCAAATAATACGTAAAAACTTGCAGTTTCGACAAATTCCCATTATTATGCTGAGTGGGAAGGACGGTTTGTTCGACAAGATGCGGGGACGGCTTGCTGGTTCAACAGAATACTTGACAAAGCCGTTTGATTCTGTAGAGTTGGTACAGACCGTAAAAAAGCATCTTGCCAACTGGCAGGAGCGCGTGCCGCCTCAGCATGAACATATGCGGCCTCGCTTACGCTACCGGGGCTAGGATTCGTCTCTCTTTATCTCAGTGGCGCAACCATGAGGTAAAAAACGTCAGTGGGATAGCCTTTATCTCCCATCGCACTGGTGTGGTATGTTAGGAAAGGGTTATAATTGGATGTCTGGGCAGAAAATACTCGTTGTGGATGATAGTTGGACGGAGTTGACCATGATTGCAGCACCACTGCGCAATAGCGGTTTTGAAGTAGTAACCGCAGTCGATGGCGACGAAGCGATGGAGAAAGTCTTCAAAGAACGTCCACAGTGTATTGTCCTTGATGTTGTGCTGCCGAAACAAAACGGTTTCCAGCTGTGTCGTAAATTTAAAAGCCTTGAGGCGAGCAGGCACATTCCAATCATTTTGTTGACGAGTAAGAGTACTCCATTGGATAAAGCCTGGGGGTTGAGGCAGGGGGCCGACCTCTATATCACGAAGCCCTTTAATGAGGATGAATTGGTGGCTAGTGTGCGGCGCCTCGTTTGAGGCGTCGTCGTGCCGAGTTTTTAGCATGGATGACCCTTGATGTGGCATTGATGCTTCTATAGCCTTTGCCTGGGGAGTGATTTTGTGTCCAGCGAAGATCGAAGAATACTACAACGTGATGAATTCGCTGCAATTCAGCAACTAAAAGCACTATCACCTACTGCCGCTTCATTGCAGTCGCAGCTAGCCCTCGCGCAAGCGGGGCGGCTTTCGGCAGATAATCTTGCCGCCGGCGAAAATGGTGGCCCTCCTGTCGTTGGAGAGCAATATCTCGTTTTTTCTCTGGCCGATCAAGAGCTTGCTGTCAAAGCTGAGATGGTTCAAGGCGTGGAGCGTCTTATCGATGTAACCCCTGTACCGAATGTGGCTCCCTGGGTGAAAGGGGTCATTAATTTGCGTGGGTCTATTATCTCTGTGGTGGATTTTCGGACGTTTCTGGATCTAGCGCAATTATCTGTTACCCCGCGTACGCGCTTGTTGTCCTTACACCACAATGAGATGGTTATTTGTTTCCTGGTCGATGGGGTTAGTGAAATGTTGCCTATCCCTACGACTGGTATCGTTCCTGTAAATGCGCGTCAGGCTCATATTCCACATTGGGCGGTCCCCTATACTGCCGGGTGCGCGTTGCTTGCTAATCGTAATCTTGTCTTATTAGATGTAGCCCGTCTTCTTTTCTCTGAGAAAATGCAGCATTATGCCGCACTTGGATAGTATAGAGATAACTTACTGGTTATCTTTACATATAGATAACTTTAATGATCAACAGGAGGTCGGCGGATGAATCCTGAACGCAATAAAGGTGGTATGACAGTAGATGCTCTTATGCAGACGGGCCTGGTTGTCTCCATCGCTATTCCTGTCGTAGCCTTTGCTTTACTTGGTTTTACTTCTCTCTCTTTGGATCACACAACTTTAGTGTTAGTAATTGTTTTTTGTGCTATCATCGTATTGCTTGGTATTCTCGTCGTAAATTATTTTGTGCAACGCAGAATTAAAGAACGAATACAGAGCCTGGCCGATGCCTGCCGCGATTATGCTGCTGGTGACCGTAGCGTACGCGTTGGGGTCAGTGGAGATGATGATTTTGCCGGGCTGTCCATGTCTCTGAATACCCTCTTTGACAATCAGACAAATTCTCCCGGGGCGACGTTCGCGGCAGCCGGTGGCGATGCTGCAGCTCTGCAAGCTCAAATTGAGAAGCTGCTACAAGAGGTCAGCGCTGTCGGTGATGGTGATCTCCGCGTGCAGGCCGAAGTGACCCCTGACACCCTCGGCGTTCTCGCTGACTCATTTAACTATATGATTGAAGAGCTGGCAAAGGTCGTGGGTCGCGTGCAATCAACCGCCGTGCAGGTCACTAATGCGACGCGCCGCATTCTTGATCGTTCCGCTGAGTTGGCGCAAGCCTCCGAAACTCAGGTGGCGCAAATCTCTCAAACAACTGAGGCTGTGGAAGCGCTGGCTGGCTTTATTCAAAACGTGGCACGCAATGCACAGCTCTGTGTGGAAGTGGCCCAGGAAGCACTTCGTAGCGCTGCTACCGGTCAGCACGCTGTGCGTCAGACGATTGAAGGTATGATGCTCATTCGTGAGAACGTGCAGGAGACCTCGAAAAAGATTAAACGTCTCGGTGAACGCTCGAACGAAATCGGTGAAATCGTCCGTATCATTGAAGACATTGCCGATCAAACGAACTTGCTCGCCTTGAACGCCGCTATTCAGTCTGCAATGGCTGGTGAGCATGGACGCGGTTTCGCAGTCGTTGCTGATGAAATCCGTCTTCTTGCTGAGCGTTCAACGGAATCGACAAAGCGTATCGCAACCCTGGTCAAGAGTATTCAGGGTGATACGTACGAAGCCGTTGTCGCTATGGAAGATAGCACACAGGAAGTGGTCAAGGGATCACAGCTTGCTGATGAAGCAGGACGTTCATTGAACTCTATCTACAGTGCCGTGGAACGACAGGCGCAAATGATTGAAGGCATCGCCCGTGCCGCTAACGAACAGACCTCGGTCTCTGAAGCTGTGGCTGTTGCTATGGGCCGAATCTCTGAAATTACCCGCCAGACCGACGCTGGTACACAGGAAGCAGCCGTCAGTGTGAGTTATCTGGCAGAACTGGCCGAGCAGTTGCGTGCTTCCGTCTCGACCTTCCGCTTGCCCGATCGCAACAACGAAATGGGAGGCTCCTTCTCGAACGTGACCTCCGTTACAGAGCTGTCTGAGCCTGCTGGCTTTGCTCCTGCGTCTGGTCCAATGCTCGACAATGACTGGGGACAGGGCTTCTCAGGCAACTTCCCGCCTCTGCCAGAGCCTGGGAATACGGGTTCTCTGGTGGCGCTGGCCGCGCGTTCTGGCCAGCCTGGCTTCGCCAATCAGCAAGATTTTGGTGCGCAGTCTGGTGGTCTGGGAGGACAGCAAGGATATGGTCCTGCATCTGGTGGCCTGGGAGGAGGACAGCAGTTCTTTGGTGGTGCGCAGCCTGCTGGTGGTTTCGGCCCCTCATCTGGTATGCCTCAGCCTAACTATGGTGGAGGCCAACAGTTCGGAGGCTTTAACAGTGCTCCCCAGGACTTTGGCGATTTCGGTAGCTTTGACAGTCAGCCAAATCTTGGCGGAAATGGTTTCGCGTCTTCCCCGCAGTATGGTTCATTGTCCGGTTTCGGCAATCAGGGCGGGAATCAGGGCCAGCAGCCGTTCTATCCCAATCAGGCTCCACCGGCTCAGGCACCAAATTCAGCGCTTTTGCCTCCTCCTCAGCAGCCCGGACAGAATGGCGCTCAGCGCCCTCGCTGGCAGGGAGGATCTCAGCAGAATCCAGGACAGTCTCCATTCAATCAGGACCAGATGCCTTTCTCGAATAATGGATAATCGGGCTTAGTAACAAGTAAGTGTCACGTGGCACATTCTTCCTACAAACAATTAGGGAAAAAGTGTCCGTGACATTTAAGATAGTTAAGTGGGTTTGCGCAACATGTCGAATACATCATTTGATAAACTATCAGTTCTCGATTCGTTTATCGAAGAGGTGAATAGTTATTTGCCGGAAATCGAGACGAACCTTGAGCGTCTGGCACAGTCACCTGGCGACATGGATGCCCTTGAAGAAACTTCCCGCCATACACATACAATTGGTGGGGCCGCTTCCATGATGGACTTTCCTGGTCTGGCGCATGTGGCACATGGGATGGAAGATATCTTGTGTGATGCTTTAGATGGTTTGACGACGCTTGATGAACCCACTCTGGGGCTTTTACAGCGTTCTCTCGGTCGATTGCATCAACTCCTTGAGGGTATTCGTAACGGCATTAATGAAGAAGCTGTGATCGCGGAAGATGATGCGGATTATTCACGCTATCGAGCTTCAATGGAAGCCTCCGCGTCTTCTGGTGTTCAATCCAATACTGCTTACCAGATGACGATGGATGCACCTCCATCGTATGATACTTCTTTTTACCCTGTAGATACACCCCAGGGGCAGGGAATGTATACTTCCTCTCCTGCTCTACAATCTTTTGAATTATCCGGGCCTCCATCTTCCTCTTCCATCCCCACATTTGACGAGGTACTGGCTTCTTTTCGTACTCAGCCGGTAAATCCATCTGATGATGTTGCGTGGCCTGAAGAGCCTGTGGCTCCCGATCCCTTTGATCTCTCGATTCAGGAGCCTACACAGCCCGAAATTCGTTCTGTACAGCCTGAACTGCCAAACTCTCTCCCCCCTGTGCCACAGCCAGCGCAGTACCAGCCGCAGGAGGGTTATTCATCCAATACCAGTGCCTTAGAAGCTCTGGCTGCTTCGATACGCAGGCCTGCCCCTGATGTTGCGCCTCCGCAGACGCCTCCGGTAATACCTGCCTGGGAAACTGTTCCCGCTTTCGTGGAACATTCTCCGGCGGCTTTTGAGAGTACACCGACCATCTATGATAGCAATCTCGTTCCCGCTGTTCCCGGGCAAACTGGTCTGGAGACAACTGAGGCGGAAGTGCTGCCACAGGTGTATGACGATGCGCAGCGAGATGCTCAATCACTGGAAACTCAGGCTGCTTCGCTCAAAAATGTCCTGTTGCAATTGCGTTCTTCGATGTCTGTGATTGAAACGCAGCGAGCCGAGTTCAAGGGCTTCCTCGATGGCTCGAAAGATGCTCTGGATCGTATGGAAGAGTGGGCCGGGAAGGCTATGGGGCTAAACCTGCGCAATAGTCCTGAGCAGGTGCGCCGCTATCTGCCTCTCTCTGTGATGTGGGTAGCAAATAGCAAGCTGAAAAAGGTGCTTGATCTGCTCAGCCAGATTACGGGCGGCATAGAACTGACGGACGAGCAGGTCGCCGGGACGATTCAGCAGTTGCACGCCTCTATTGCGGCCTGTGGCGATGCCTTCCGGCAAATGCAGGCTCAAGCCTCGCAAGAGCAGCCGGGGTGGATGCCCTGGGATATGCAACTTTCCCGCGATGGGATGCATGAGCGGGTGACATTTGAGCGACATGGCGATATTCAGGCTTTGCGTGCTGAGATAGAAGCTCAGGTGCGCGAGGATCTGCGTCGCGAAAACGATGTGAACTCTCTTCCTGTGACTGCGCGTATAGAGCTTGAACAGCAGATCCGTAATCAGGTCCGCCAGGAGTTTGAGGCAAAGCAGCGTTTGCAGGGCAACACTACTAATAGTATAGAGATGCCCGAGTCGTTGCAGGAGCTGGAAGCTCGTTTACGCAACGATATTGAGATCCAGGTTCGCCAGGAGTTCTTAACGCAGATCATGGGCGAAGGTGGAGATGCGAGCGCGGCCTCACGTCTGTTGTCACCATCGGGAGAAGCTCCTTCAGCACCTACAAGTTTTATTGATCGCACCTATAGTGCTTCTCCTACTACACCAACTGCACATTCGCCAGGGGGACCTGTTTCCGTAGCTCCTTCGGTGCCGCTTTCGCCGCCTCCAGCGCCAAAGGCTGGCATTTCTTCGACAGCGGCCTTTGTCAGTGATTTTGGCGAGGAAGCCACAGAGATTTTCCGTTTGGAGGCGGAAGAGCACCTGCAAACGATCAGTACACACGTGGCGGCCCTGGAAAAGACACCTACCAATCGCGAACTCATTCAGGGTGTTCGTCGTGCCACCCATACGCTCAAGGGTGCTGCTGGTATGATGGGATTTCAGGCTATCGCCGATCTCAGCCATATTTCAGAAGACCTTCTGGACAGTATTATGGAGGGGACAACCGCGATTTCGCCAGCAGTATTGAGTATTATTCTTGATACGGCTGAAACCCTTGATATGTTGATCACCGGGAAAGAGAACAATCCACATACGGAAGCGGCGCGTATACAGGCATTGCGTGTGCGTTATACGGAGCTGCTCGGTGAACATAATACGTCATCTCTTCCAGAAGAAGAGGAAGATATTGATCTGGAAGTCGAGATGCAGGGCGCGCATGGAATGGATGCCACCGCCGTCGCCAGCAGTGTGGTAGGTGGGGAAGGAGCGGAGTCGAATGCTCAACGGAGTGCGCGTGGTGATCTGAATGTGCGCGTGCGCCTGCAAAAGCTCGACGAACTGGTAAATCTCTTTGGTGAATTGCTGGTCAATCGTAGTGTCCTGGAAGAGCGTGTGCAGCGTCTCGTGCGTCTGGTTTCTGATGTCAGCATCAGTAGTAACAGGTTGCGTGAAGTCGGCCAGAAGCTGGAGAGCCGCTTTGAAGCCGCGACGTTGCCCAGTGGTCGTTCCATTCAGGTGCCTCCGGGCGAGGGCGATCAGAGCTTGATGATAGCCAACGGGCATACTAATGGTCATAAAAACGGTCAGGGAGCGGAACCGGCCCATCTCTCCGAATTTGATGAACTGGAGCTTGACCGCTACACCGAGTTCCACCAGTTGACGCGCGGTTTGAGCGAAGGTATCTCGGATATGGCTACGTTGAGTACTGAGATGGAGGCAGTGATCCGCGAATGTGAAAGCGTGTTCGCACGTGAAAATCGTCTCAGCGCAACCTTCCAGGATCGCCTGATGAAGGTGCGTCTGGTGCCACTTTCGACGATGACTCCGCGCCTGTATCGCACTGCTCGTGCGGTAGCATTGAAGCAGCACAAGGAATTTGAGTTCTTGCTGGAAGGTGTAGAGACCGAGGTTGACCGTACTGTGTACGAGGAGGTTGCCTATCCTCTGTTGCACTTGATGCGTAACGCTGTCAACCATGCTCTTGAGACGCCAGAGGTGCGTGCGCAGAAGGGCAAGCCACCTGCCGGACAGATCAAGCTATCAGCTGCGTATGATGGCAATCAGGTGGTGATTACTGTGCGCGACGATGGGGTGGGCATTGATGCGGAGCATGTGCGCCATGCTGCGATTGCTCGTGGCCTCATCCGCCCGGATCAGCCTCTCAGCCAGAGCGATCTGATTGATCTGATCTTCCGCCCAGGTTTTTCGACTGCCGCAGTATTGAGCGAGGAGAGCGGTCGCGGCGTTGGCCTTGATGTGGTGCGCGATAGTGTCTCTCGGCTGCGAGGAACGTTGGAGGTAGAGTCAATGCCCGGTCAGGGTACTGCCTTTACGATGAAGTTCCCGACCAGCCTCGCGATCCAGAACGCGATGATGGCGCGTGTTGGTGGGCAACAGTTTGCTATTCCTACCGTCAACGTGGAATCGATTGGCCGCCTGGATAGCTTCAAACGCGGTTCATTAGGTGGTCAGGTGACTATTCTGGTTCAGAATGAGCATTATCCTTTGCGCATGCTGGCACAGTATCTGTCGTTACCAGTCGGTCAGCTCGATGAGAAGGCGCAGTTGCTGATTGTCAACGTGAGTGGACAGCGTGTTGCACTGGTGGTGGATGAGATCAAGGGTCGTTACGATATCGTGATGAAGAGCCTCGGACCGCATTTGCGGCAGGTTCATGGTATTGCTGGTGGCACGGTGCTTGGTAATGGCCTGGTGGTGCTGGTGCTTGAATTGAGCGATCTGCTGGCAGGAGGTGCTAAACTGGTGAACGTTGCGAGCAGTGCGCAGCAGATGTTCACACGCCAGGAGAGCATTGCTGCATCTGTACCCCAGACGCCAATGAGGCAGAGTGTGGATCTTTCCACCAATCGTCAGAATGCCGCCCCTGTACGACCAGGAGCTGCTCCAGTGCCTGAGCGTGGGAAGCATATCCTGGTGGTTGACGATAGCCCGAGCGTGCGGCGCGTTGTGAGTACCATGTTGAAGAGCAATGGCTGGGAAGTGCAGATGGCCCGCGATGGTGTAGAAGCGCTGGAGATGATCTCATACGAGACTCCCGCAGGTGTCTTGCTTGATATCGAGATGCCACGTATGGATGGGTACGAACTGATTGCAACTGTGCGTGCGCAGGAGCAGTATCGTACACTGCCGCTCGTCGTGCTAACGTCTCGTGCCGCCGCAAAGCACCAGCAGCGTGCGATGCAGCTTGGAGCAAGCGCCTATGTCGTCAAACCGTACCAGGATGAGGAGCTGTTGGGAACGCTCAAATCTCTGGTCTATGGCGCGGCTGTCCGCTAGTGTCTGGGGAGAGTGTGCTTATGGGCGTTGAACGTGCTGTGACTCGCTGGTATGTCCGGCGTCAGGAGATCCTCAGTGAAATCGCTCTGCTAGAGGCCGCGTTGCAGCCAGAGCAGGGCGCTGAGGAGAGCGCCGATTCGGTGAAAACAGCCGTGACCAACGAGCATACGACTACTCTGGCGAAATTAACAATGGCCCAGGAGCGATTACGCCTCCTGGGTCCATGTCCTAAACCAATGATGGGCTAGACGGTGATGCGCGTTACGGCATCAGTGATTCGTCGCCCCATCTCTTTTGTTCCCAACACCTCTTTCCCCTCTTCGCGCAGATCTTCTGTACGATAACCCGCGTTAATACACTCTTCGACCGCTGCTTCGATGGTATCAGCTTCCTGTGATAGACCCAGCGAATAGCGCAGCAGCATCGCCGCTGAGAGAATAGTGGCGATCGGGTTCGCTTTATCCTGTCCGGCGATATCTGGTGCTGAACCGTGGATTGGCTCGTAAAGGCCAAAGATGCCATGTTTGGTTCGTCGCGTACCCAGGCTGGCCGAAGGGAGCATGCCCATCGATCCAGCCAGCATCGATGCCTCATCGGTCAGGATATCGCCAAAGAGGTTTTCAGTGACGATCACGTCAAAGTTGGTGGGGCGACGAATCAGGTGCATGGCGCAGGCGTCCACCAGCAGATGCTCAAATGTAACATCCGGGTAATCGGCGGCGACGCGGTTAGCGACTCGTCTCCAGAGGATGGAAGAACTGAGTACATTGGCTTTGTCAACCGATGTCACTTTTTTATGCCGCCCCCGCGCGACATCGAATGCCACACGCAGGATGCGCTCGATTTCTGCCTCAGTGTAGATCAGGGTATCGATGGCTTGAGCACCATTGGGGGTTTGCCGGATCTCACTAGGCTTCTCTGGTGTGGATGGCTCAAGATGCCCATAATAGAGGCCGCCGGTCAACTCACGAACGACGATCAGGTCGGTCCCCTGTAACACCTCTGGTTTGATTGTGGAGGCATTGAGCAATGCTTGCTGAGTGCGGACGGGACGCAGGTTGGCAAAAAACTGGAGTCCTTTGCGCAGACGGAAGAGGGCCTGCTCCGGCTTGACTTTGGCGTCCGGCTGAGGAATGCCGCCAACCGCTCCTAACAGAATAGCGTCGCTCTGCTGGCAGAGCTGGATTGTGGCATCAGAAATAGGCTCGCCCTCTGCTTCGATCGCAGCAAGGCCCACTAAGGCTTGCTGGAAAGTGAACGTATGCCCATAGCGCTTTCCTATGGCTTCCAGCACCTGTCTGGCCTGAGCAGTCACTTCAGCGCCGATCCCATCTCCAGGTAAAACAGTAATCGTATATGTTCCCAAATCATATCTCCTTTGTTGTAAAGGTCAAATTTTTTCTAATCATACGTCCTTAGTAGCATGAAAACAACCCTCTGATCAGTGTTTGTTGGCAGCCGTCTTGCCCTTATCAGCGTGTTAGAACGTATGGAAGCAAGTATAGATGACACCAGGTGATGTGTCCAATACCTGTTTTTTACAGAATTGATAGTATTCAGGTATCACTTCTGAGAGGCATGAGGAGGGCCGTCGTCGGGCTTCCCTGCTGAGCGTTTCTAGCACGGGTGGATTGTGCGTGCTATAATAGGGACGAGATGAAGTAGATAAGTCACTCCTGTCTCATTGCGCATTTCTTCATTTATCCAAACCGAGCAATAGGTGCTGCTAAACCTTTGCATAGGAGAAATATTATGAGCAGCAATAGTAATGAAAATAGTCAAACTGCAAATGGGAAAACGTCGATTCCTGGTGTTCGACGTAAACCGGTGCCAATTGTTATGGCGACTGGCCCCCAGGAATATATTCCAGGAGATCAAGAGCTTCCAGTTCAATTAACCAGCCTTGCAGATATGCTACAGTGGGCGCAGAACTGGGCGCGATCGAAGTCAGTCTGGCCGCTGGGTTATGGCCTGGCCTGCTGCGCGATTGAGATGATGGCTTCCGCACAGGCCCACTATGACCTTTCCCGTTTCGGTTCTGAGGTCTTCCGTTCCAGTCCCCGCCAGGCTGATTTGATGATTGTGGCCGGGACAGTCTCTGTGAAAATGGGGCCACGCCTGCGTCTCCTGTGGGAGCAGATGCCCGAACCCAAGTGGGTGTTGAGTATGGGGCAGTGCGCCAACTCAGGCGGCGAGTTCTACGATAGCTACTATACAGTGCAGGGTGTTGATACGATCGTGCCTGTTGATGTCTATGTTCCTGGCTGTCCTCCTCGCCCAGAGGCGTTGATCGAAGGCATTCTGAAACTGCGCGAGAAGATCGCTAAGCAAGGTCTCAAGGTGCGTGGCGAGAAGGAAATAGAGGTGTAATCGATGCGAGGTATCCTTGAAGGCATGGGCCTGACCTTTAGCCATCTCTTCCGGCCAAAGGTCACCAGGCTCTACCCCTATGAGAAACCAAAATTGCCGCCGCGTAGTCGCGGCCTTATTCAATTAATCGCTGAAGAAGGCTTGAAGACAGAGTTCAATTTGAAGTGTGAAGCCTGTCTGTTGTGCGAGAAAGCCTGCCCCCCGCGAGCGATTACGATTGACTACGAGCCGATGAACGAGTGGAGGGAGCGTCCCTGGTATAAGTCGTATATTCGTGAAGGGGCCGAAAAGTTCACTCCACGCAAAATTCCCCCGGCTTCAGGTTCTCCAAAGGCAGGCTTTTATAAGCAGCGCATCTCCGAGTATGCCGTTGACTACTTGAATAAGCCGGTCGCTCCCTGTGTGTCGATGCCAGTAAAAGATTATCTGGAGCCTGGAATTGACCTGAGCAAGGTTGACGCCCTGCTGGATTCCTGGTCATACGAGGCTGGTACGCTGCCCGATCTCCTGGATGCCATTATGGATATCTATGGCTATTTACCGATGCAGGCGGCGAAACGTGTTGTCCAGGCTCGTGGTGTCGATCTCAGCGATATCTTTGGCATCGCAACGATGAGTCCCAAGTTTAAACCTGCACCTGCCGTGAAAGGGATCACGCGTGATGATCAGCCAGAGCGCGGTCTGGCACCGGATAAACGTGGCGTGTGGGGCAATATTAACCATGTGAGGCAGCCAAATGCCTGATTTTGCAAAATCTTATCGCTTGTTGCGACGGCAGGGAGAAGCACCACTCCGCTCTCTTGCTGCCTATCGCGAGGCGAGCGGCTATTCCGCTTTAGAGAAGGCGCTGCGTCAGCAAACGCCGGAACAGGTCATTCAGCAGGTTGTCGATGCACAATTGCGAGGGCGCGGTGGCGCTGGTCGCCTCGCTGGTGAGAAGTGGCGCATCGTTCGCCAATCTCCCGATGACCAGAAATATGTTATTTGTAATGCCTACGATGCAGATAGCCGTTCTTATGCTGCTCGTACGCTGCTGGCGCAAAATCCTCATCAGGTGATTGAGGGCATCGTCCTTGCCGCCTACGCTGTGGGGGCATCAGAAGCCTATCTTGTTACCCGCAGCTTCTTTCATGAGGGGATCGAGGCGCTTCAGTCAGCGTTAAAAGAGGCAAACGAGGCCAATCTGGTTGGGCGCGATATCCTGGGAACTGAGTTCAGTTGTAACATTACCGTGCTGGCCCTGGATATGGGCTTTATGGGTGGTGAAGAGACGGTGCAGATGGCGGTCATTAAAGGACGTCGCGGTATGCCTGAGCAGCGTCCACCGTTCCCGGCTCAGTATGGTCTGTGGGATAAGCCAACAGCCATCAACTCGCTCGAAACGCTGGCAAATGTACCCGTCATTGTGCGTGACGGGGCGGCAGCATTTAAGAGCGTTGGTACAGCAACCACTGGCGGCACAAAAATTGTCACTGTTTATGATCTTGCTCCTGATAGCGCACCGGTCGTGGTTGAGGTTCCTTTTGGTACACCTCTCCGCGAGATCCTGGCCTTTGCCGGCGTGAACCGCACTCCTGATGAACTGCGTGCCGTGGTCGTTGGCGGCGCTGAGGGCGGCGCTCTTCCTCCATCATTGCTCGATACCCCGTATGATTTTGATCCGGTAGAAGATGCAGGCGCGATCATTGGTTCGAGCATCCTTGAGCTACTCCCATCCCACACCTGTATGGTCTCGTGGGCGATGGAGCGCAGCCGCTATCTCAGCAAAGAAACATGCGGCAAATGTGTGCCGTGTCGCCTGGGGGTGAAGCGCATCACCGGCATTCTTGAGGGGATCATCAGTGACCTCGGCGTGAATGGAGATCTTGAGGTACTGGATGAATTCGCGGTCTATGTACCCAACGGCTCGATCTGTGGTTTCGGCGTGCAGGCACCGAATCCGTTAAAAACAGCGAAACGTTACTGGCCTGAACATTTCATTATGCACATTCAAGAACAGCAATGCCCGACGGGAACCTGTGTGCCGGTTCGCTCGCATCGCTTTGTGACAAAGCATGTGTTGCCTTAGCACCTGGTTCGTCATTTTCAGTGCATTTCATAAGACCTTTCTGTTTACATCCGTCGTTGTTCATTGTCTAAACGTTGTTGCTCGGAAGAGGAAGTTCATTCATGGCTATATCAGTCCGAGATAATTTTTCGCTCAGCGCACCGGAGCCACAAGGTCCACTGGTGCGTAATGATGTGGGGCATCCCAGCTTTACCATAACCGTCGATGGCAAGGTAATGCAGGCGTACCAGGGACAGACGATCCTGAGCGTCGCCATCGATAACGGCATTCACGATATTCCCAACCTGTGTAATGACGAGAAGCTGGAGCCAACCTCCGCCTGTCGTATGTGCCTGGTCGATATCGAGGGCGCTGATCGACCGCTGCCTTCGTGTAATACACCCGCCCAGCCCGGTATGGTAGTGACCACCAACTCCGATGAGCTATTCCATATCAGGCGCACCAATCTGGAGTTGATGCTCTCAGATCACAATGCCTATTGTCAACCTCCCTGCCAGGTGGATTGTCCGACCCATATCGATATCCCTGGTTATCTGGAGTTGATCGCCAAAGGCTCGATGAAAGAGGCGGCTCGTCTGGTCAAAGAGGTCTTGCCTTTCCCCTATATTCTGGGCCTGACCTGCCCTGCTCCCTGTCAGAAAGCCTGCCGTCGTGCGCTGGTGGATGAAGAGATTGCTATCTGTCGCATGCACGGCCATGCCGCCGAAAGCAATTTGCTTGATCCGCCCGTCCCGTATATTCAGGACCCGCCGACCGGGAAACGCGTGGCGATTGTGGGTGCTGGCCCTGCTGGCTTGTCCTGTGCCTACTACCTGGCGCTGCGTGGTCACTATTGTAAGGTCTTTGAGCAGCAGCCGCAGCCTGGTGGCATGTTGCGCTATGGTATCCCTGAGTACCGCTTGCAGAAGGATATGATGGATCGTGAGATCAGTCATGTCTGGCAACTGGGCGTTGATTTCCAGGCGAACGTTGCGCTGGGCAAAGACTTCACGATTGATGATCTGTTCGCTCAGGGCTTCGATGCCGTCTATCTCGCCATTGGATGCTGGACCAGTAATGATCTGCGCGTCCCCGGTGAAGATGCAGAGGGCGTCGTGAACGCCATCGCCTATCTGGGCGATAAGGTGGAAGGCAAGCCGATCCCGGTGAAAGAGGGCAACGAGGTCGTCGTTATCGGCGGTGGTTTCACCGCGTTTGACTGCACCCGTACGTCGCTGCGCCTTGGTGCCAAAGTACATACGATGTATCGCCGTGGTCGCACGGAGATGGGCGCAACGCAAGAAGAGGTTGAGGACGGTGAGGCCGAGGGGACGCATCTGCAACTCTATGTGAGTCAGACACGGATCATGACCAAAGACGGCACGGTCACAGGTGTTGAGTTCCAGCGCAACAAACTGGGTGAGCCTGATGCCAGCGGTCGCCGTCGCCC
>JAICIM010000020.1 GCA_025928885.1 Ktedonobacteraceae bacterium
AAAAATGAGATCAAAGCGTGATGTGTAAGAAAAGAAGAAAATGGAGAATCCAGCTGGCAATGGTTTTTCTTTGGAACTCTACAGCCTGAGCAGATATACCATCATCAAAGAACGGCATGATACTGCTCAGATTGCAAATTGGTTCTTTTGTAAGATCCTTCTTAACGAGCCTCTGTACAGCTAGTGGAAATGACTACCTGGCTAGCAGCAAATCCAGAAGCTGCACGTAAGCCTTGAGAAGTAAAGCAACATTGCTCAACTCCAGTCTAGATCTTTTCCTTATTGAGCTAGACCATCATTGCTTCATAATTGTTACTAGCAAGCGACGATGTTATTCACATAGTTGTGATTATTTGATGCTTTCTCGCTTATTTCACAATTTGATCTTTCCTCCCAGAAGAGTGGTGCTCTTCTCTTTTCTGGATAGGAAGTTGATTACTTTCTCCTTGACTCTTGATAGGGAGCCTGATCAGGGGAATAGTAAACTCTGACCCAGAAATGATAGAAGAATGGGTGGAAGAGAGGACATGAACTTCTAAGAAGTACGGTTGACCAAAAGTCCCCTCATGATTTTCCATAGACCATGCGAGATAATAGACGCCAGGGGTGCGAGGTGCCTGTAAGCGAAGTCGAAATGAATAATGTGACTCTTTCAACATCGTTGCAGAGGCGATTGGAACTATTTGCACTCCCATGCACTCGGTAAGTCCTGATCTCGGGCAAGCTAACTCGTATCCTTCTTGCGGTGACCAGTCCGTTTGACCGGTGTTGTAAGCTTCTAATTGCACATCAAAGGCTTCTCCTGGGTAAACCTTAATAGGATGTGTCTGATGCATAGAAAGAGACAAGGTAGCATTTGGCTTTGGCGGTGATGCATGAGAAGGATTGGAGAAAAGAAAGCACCCACCGTAGATGAGCAGGATAGCGCAAATGAGAACAGCCAGTCCCTTATTATAACGGGACAAGAACTGTTTCATGAAATGACGAATGCTCCTCCTTGCAAACACTTTTTGTGCTCTAGAAATGAGAGCACAAAGCCATAAGAGTATCGTGGTTAGAGATGATCTGACAGCGTTACACAACTTCCTGCATGTGTCTCTCTGTTTCTTTTCTTTGTTAGCACTGCCCTGAAGTGGTATAGTATGATTTGTAGCACATGTTTCCTTGAGTATTTCCCAGGGGCTATCTATCGGTATGATATTGCCATTGGAATGGGAAGGTATGAGGACCCCCAAAGAGGAATCCTTCATAGGAATAAGAGGAAACAATGCATCCAATTCCAACATAGGGAATTTTGTGGGTACTTGCTCATGTTGTTGGGCAGAAATTGTTAGTGGAGCCTCCTCAGAGATAGTTTCACTCTCCTCTTGGAAACTATCGAGAGCCGCACGTAGTGTAGAGGAGAGCTTCAGTTCTCCAAGTCGCTCAAGTGTGAGTACTGCTGCTTCTCGCACTAACCATTCATGATCTGCTTGTGCTGTAGAGACTAAGTAGTCTATTGCGGCCTTTCCTTGTATTGCTCCGAGCGTTTGAACGGCTTCGATACGTACGGAGATATCTGAGTCGTGTAAGGCTGTCTTCACATCATCTAGAGGTATAAAAATCCCTGGATTTCTCATTGCCTGCAAGACTGCTACTTTCACACGCCATCCAGATGTGCGCAATGCAGCAATCAAAGGATAGGTAGGTGCATGCTCTCCTAGTTCTCCTAAAGCTCTTGCTGCCGCGCTTTTTACAAGGTCGCTTTCGTCATGATCCAACGCTATAATGAGCATGGGAATGGTAATTTTATCATTCACATTTTTTAAGGCTTCTACTACTGCGATACGAACTTCCCATTCACAATCATAGAATGCCTTCTGAATGTGTTTGACCAGTGTGCTCTTCCCCCATGCAGCCAACGCTTGTTCGTTTGTGGCTCCCAGGGTACGTGCAGCCTCGGCACGCATCCTGGGATCTGAATGAGACAATGCCTGTACCAGGGTTTCTATCGGTGTGCCTGGTAAAAAATGTTTCGGCTGTTCCCCCAATCCTAGACGAGTTCGCATTCTCTGATATGCATCAAGAGAAGGCTCACGTTCCAGTTCTCTTTTAGGCTGAGGTCCTGCTAACGAACTCTCCCCAGTAAAGTGCTGCTCATTATCTTCCACTTTATCCACATTATTCTCCACTGGTTGACCTCTTCTCTTTCATAGGATTTTGTGTCACCATGACTCGCAGTAAATTGATACCGCGTGATAATTGGTTTTTCACTGTATTGAGAGGTCGTCCATATTTTTCAGCAATCTCAGGAGTACTCAGATTGTAAAAATAATGTTCCTCTAGAACGATGCGCATTGTTTCCGGTATCTTTCCCAGCCATGTGACAAGTTCTTGCTCTCCTTCTGCCTCCAGTACTTCCCGCTCTGGTTGCCCAAAGGCACTTTCATCTGCTACCTCATGTTCACCCTCCTCTCTATCTTGTTGCTGGGCCGCAGGACCTTCTTTTTTCCTGCGGCCCAGCAACTTGATGCAAAGACGATAGACTATTCTATTAAGATAAGCTGGAAGATTCATTTCCCGTATTTCGCTGACAGTTCGTGTCTGAAGCGCCGTACCGAGACGCTCAAAGGCTTCCTGTGTGATGTCTTCCGCCTCTTGTACATTGTGTGTCAAACTGATTGCATAATAGTAGGTAGTCTTCCAGCGCTCTGGCGTTACAAACTCATCAAAGAGATCAGAAACGCTTTTTGTCTGGTCATCTTTTTGCGGTTCGTTGCCACCATTGCCTCCAATCTCCGCTCTCCTGCCCAAATCATTAACCTCACACTACATTAATCCCTTATGGGGTGGAAACCTCATAAGCTAATTCCTATCGATAATGATCTGGATTTCAGTAATCAGGGTGCATGTCCGGTTCACACCAGGACTATTGGGTGTTTTATTGGAACGTATACCTGTTCCACAGTTTTTGGCCCCTGCACATCCATCGTGTTTTCACGAGCAAGGCGTGCTTCCTAGCACTTGCTGTATGCACTTTAGTAGAGAGAAATGAAGGTTCAGCAGAATGCATTTGCATTCTCTTTAGGACTATTGGTTTAGCTATTCAGAGGTAAATGAAGTTCTATAAGAGGCGTAAATGGTTGCCGAGCCGACATCAACTGGAAGACGAATCCCTGCTCAGCAGGCTTGAATCGCGCGTGAAGAAAACTGGCGGTCTGTGGAAGTCTTCGGATTTATGTAGACAGGAGGGAGAAATACAGAAAAACTGCATTTCTCCCTGTGAGCATGTGAAAAGCGTTAGAGCGCGAGTGCCTCTTTATAGCGGCGAATCGCCTCGATATGCTGATCGGGGGTAGAGAGACCTGCACCCATCGTGTTAATAGAGATATGGGTGACGCCAAGATCGCGCCAGGCCAGCGTGCGGCGTACCAGCTCGTCAAGGTTGCCCTCAGTGATGGTGACGCGGGCCTCCAGACCAACAGAACCCGGATCGCGTCCGGCTTCGCGAATGTAGCCGCGCAACCGCTCAAACGTGGCGTGCATCTGTTCGTCGGGGTTGCCCTGCGGAAACCAGCCATCGGCGAGACGGGCCACGCGACGCAGCAAGACATCGGTGCTGCCACCCATCCAGATCGGGATAGAGCGGCGCACGGGGAGCGGGCTGAGTCCGGCCTCTGTGATCTTGTGATACTTGCCGGTATAGCTCACTACCTCCTGTTGCCAGAGCAGGCGCAGAACCTCTACCTGCTCTTCGATGACGCGTCCACGCTTATGGAAGTCCTGCCCCAGCGCCTCATATTCGACCTCGTTCCAGCCCACGCCGATGCCCAGGCGAAACTTGCCGCCAGTAAGCACATCAACCTCGGCAGCCTGTTTGGCGACGAGCGCCGTTTGCCGTTGGGGCAGGATGATCACGGCTGGAACCAGTTCTAGCTTTGTGAGCGCGGCCAGATAGCCGAAGAGCACGAACGGCTCGTGAAACATGTGTTTGTGGCTGTATCGCTGCCAGCCGGGGCGATTGGTCGGGTCGGCTCCTAGCACGTGATCAAATGCCACAAGATGGCTGTAGCCCAGCGCCTCAGCTGCCTGGGCATAGTCGCGAATGCCAGCAGGATCGCTGCCGATCTCGGTTTGTGGGAAGGTGACGCCTATTTGCATCGTGTTGTATATCCTCTCAGTTTTGGCTCTTCTATGGAAGATTTAGCTGCTGCTAAAATGATAGCACTGAGAGAGGGAGAGCGTCCAGGCATGTTTATCCCTTCAGTTGATCGCGCAACGCCTGAAGCAATTTCGCCCAGACCTTTTTCTCCTTTTCTTGTCCTTCTTTTCAGCCCATCGCTGTCTGACAGATGAGTATACATCTCTTCCTGTTCTGTGAGTTCCTTTCTCATTCCCTATGAGAATATGCCACAGATGTGAAAGAGTTTACAGGAGCGACAACAGGCTTATTCCAACATCTTCTTTGAGCTAAGCCTGAATAGTATCATCTAATGTTGCCTATTGCAAAGAGCGTAATAGAGAGGTACTATATTGATCTGGTGTGTTTTATAAAACTTCATTGATTAAGATGTGTCAATGCCATTGGAGAGGTAGTATGGAACTTTCGTCGGAACAGAGACAGCGCTTTAGAGAGGTATTTGAGGCGTGTAATGAGTTCGATAGCAACGATCAGTTGCGTGATCTTATGGCCGTCTCCACTCTGAAACCTTTTCGCAGTGATGTTGAGGCTGGTACAAAAGCCGAACGCATTACGCGTTGTATCGCTCGTCTCTCTGATAAGACCTGGAAGGGTGGGGAAGTCTTCCTCTATTTTGTCGATGAGCTACGTCAGCAGTATCGAGAGGGGGATGGACGCCGCCAGAGTTTAGATCGCCTCTATCTTGAACTACATACGCCTTTAGGTAATACCAATGTTGCATCGTCCTCCTCTGGAGGCCCATTACCCGCATCAAGTAATATTTCCCAGGAACCGGGACGGAATATCATCAAAATTTTTTATTCACATGCGACCAGCTCTCGTGATCAGGACATGTTTCAAGAATTTCTTAAACAGATGAGCTTTTTGAAAGCAACGGGACGCATCAAGGAATGGCATCAGGCTCTGTTGCTGCCTGGAACTCCAATAGAGGATGAACGAAAGCGGCAACTACAAGGTGCTGATATTGTTGTAGTCATGTTAAGCCCTGATTACGTTTCTAATCCTCTGTTGTTAAACGAGAGCGAGCAGGCGCTGGTAAGCGGCGTCAGTGTAGTTCCTGTATTGTTGCGGCCTGTACATTGGCGGACCCTCAAGATAGGACATCTGACCCCACTTCCTCGCAACGAAGTCCCTATCAGCAGATCGTCAGATCGGGACTCTGCATTCATAGACGTTGCTAATGAATTGTATGGCATGGTTGAGCAACTACTTTCAAGCCGTTAGGCTACAGATAGTAGAAGGCTGCCAGGGCGCACTAATAAAGCAAAGGGAAGCTTCAGGCTAGCTCTGGCCTGCGTTCACGTCTTCAACGACTTTTTGGATATCCTGTGTGATATCATAGAATGCTTCATCCCGATCTTGCCATAATACCACTGGTTTTCCATTGCGTGGTAGCGAAAAGAAACGCGCAAATGGACTTTTTTCCCAGGCAGTCGTATTGCGCAATTTGATGGGAATAATCTTCGTCTTGTGTTCTTTTTGTAAGGTCTGAGCCAGATCAAGTTCGAGTTGTCGGTCAGACTTGAAAAAATTTGGGCTGATAAATAAGAGGATGATACGTGCAGCATGCAGTTGTTGTAGTATCGTTTCTTGCGTGATATCACCTCCTTGTAGATCTTGATAGCCCCAGAGATGGATTGATCCCTCGCTTTCCATAAGCACACAATGGTTCTTTAAAGTGAGATAAAACTTATGATCCTCCTTTGCATAAGAACAATAGATGGGGAGAGGCTGCTTTCCTCCTGATGGTATTGATGGTATCGGGTTAGCATGGGTAAGTTGACTCTCTCTTGCTTGAGTTTGAGGAGTTATTACATTTTCTGCCTGTGTTTTTGCGGCGAGATTGGCTAGATTGATCTGGTTAGCATCGACACCGGATCGTGTAAGCAGTACAGGAATTTGCTCGCTGTGCATCTTGCTGATCAGCAGTTTCGTTTTCGCCTGCTCGAATGCTGTTGCAATAGAGCAACCGGAGCCAATAGCATCATACAATGCATCACTAAAGATGATGGCCGAGCTGTTGAAGATCTCATCATTCATGCCAATGACGCAATCAATTTCTTCCACGATTTGTCTGGCCTGTGTCTCTGAGTAGCAAGCATTTAGAATAACAAGACGGAGGTCGCCACGCCACGCGTGAAAAATCTCCTTGAGTTGCCATGCTTCTATAGGTTCGGACAGGCTGCTATCGCCTTCGCCATAGAATTGTAGACTGCCTGTCTGTGAACCATGACCACTGAAATGGGCGATATGGGGGCGATGATAGTTGAGTTCGCGCAGCAAATCGTCCTGGCGTACTGCCAGGGCAGAGTGTAGCTCAAAATTTGTGCGGAACTTGCTAGCTCGAATTCGTTCGGTAATCGCGCGGAACTCTTTCTCCAGGAGAAGACGGTCTGTATCTAACGGATTGGCAGCCAGAAATAATACGCGAATCATAGGTCGCATACTTCCCTTCTCAAAAAATGTGGGTGGATAGTGTTGAGGAACGTTGAAAGTTTCTTTCCCTTCCACCGATGCGTTATTTTTTTGCGTAGAGACTATCGATTGATTATGCGGCTCGATGATGGGAGATTTTTTCTCTTCCATAAATCTTACGCGTACAGCTTGTTCGAGGATTTGTGGCGCATTTGTTTCGACTTCAGACCATACCTGCGCAAAGTGTTTTTCACCCATAGCATGATAAATCCAGGAAGGAACGCCCTCCTGTTTGGGGGTGGCCTGGATAATATCGGCAGTTTCGCGGGCTTGCCAGAAACAGGCCAGCGCAACATCATAGCGTCTTGACCATGCAAGAAGGCGTCCTATATTTCTGAGGACCGTGATCTCCTCCCAACGATCACCAATTTCCTGGTAGATCTTCAATGCCTGGCTGTAGTAAGTCAGGGCGTCTTGATACGCACCGATCTTGCGAGAATAAATGCCCAGATAGCTATAGGTAATTCCTTCGTTCCGGCGATCACTAAGTTCTAAAAAAAGTTCTAGCGCCTGTTGATGATACTGGTAAGCGGTCTCATTTTGCTCTAAATTACTATAGAGTTCGCCGAGCGCATTGAGCGTTTTCCCCTCTTCTTCCTGGTTGTATAATGCTCTATGTGCAGCCAACGCCTGAGTGTAGTACTGGAGCGCCTGTAAAAAATACTCTTGGCGGGCTGGAGGGCTTTCCTCCTTCTGCCCAAGATGCTGGTATACGGTACCTACGTTGTGTAAAATCGCTCCTTTCTCAGAGATTTCTGTGGCGCTTTCCTCACAGGTAGCGAGTGCCTTACGGTAATATGTTGCAGCCTGTTCGAGTTGCTCATAGGATCTGTAGATGATCCCCAGGTTATTAAGCGCTCTGGCTTCTCCCTCGCGTACATCGTGCTTTTTAAAGAGGGCTGCGGCGTGTTCAAAAAAAGCCCTGGCCTCGCTTCTCTGACCCAGGTTCAGGTAGATTTCGCCAATCTGATTATTGATCTCTGCTTCCTGCTCGTCTCCGGGTTGCCAGTGAAGGAGTTCTCTATAAAGCTCCAATAAGACGGTATTGTGTCCCCAACGGTGAAGATCTGTGAAGATCTGTTCCTGGACAATGAGGGCGTAGGCATCCTGGAATTGTCCAGCACGACAATAATGCCAGGTCGCCTCGATCAGATCGTGTATATCCCCTATTGACAACCTTTCCTGTTTATCTTGCCCCAGGCGATTGAAATGGTTGAGGTAATATTGTGCTGCTTGACTGTGAATGTGACGCAACGCATCATCCGTATGAGCATCTGCTCTTTCGTATACAACATGTCTGCGTATATACTCAGCAATGAGTGGGTGCAACTCATATCTCCTTTCATTAGAACTATGCACCAGGAGCAGGCTGCGTGTCTGTAATCCATTCAATATCGCTGGAAGGAGCTTTTTAGTAGATGGGCTTTGTATGGCTACCAGTGGTACAGCCTCCCGGTAAGCTGCTAATGTACAGAGAAGGTCACGTTGACCTGGATCTAGCTGATGGACGTAGAAATGATTAAAGAGATTGTGCTCGACATCTTCAAACCATAATTGCATGTACTCAGGGTCGTAGAGCAATGTAGAGAGTTTCACTGCTTTTTCGCGCAGCAATTGTTCCAGGAGAGCTAATGCCTGTGCATGTCCCTGGCAACGCTTGACTGCCTGGATGAGTTCTTCGTCATTTCCCTGCACTCCCCATAGGCGTAAGAGACTGGTGCCTTCATGTATGGAAAGTCCATACACGGGTATCTCTTGTATGCACGAGTAGCGGTTTATATGACTCCATTGCGGTCGGAGGCGTGAAGTAAGGATCAAGCGGCTGCTGCAAGGATGACTGTTGATGCTATCAAGCCACTCTGCAACATTTGTCTGTTCCGCACGTATCTTTCCTGTCTGGTCTTCCTGCCATCTATGAAACTGGTCTAGGACGATTAAGCGTGGTGTACTGTTTTGTAACAAATGTACCAGTTCAAACAGCAGATTCTGCTCTGAAAAAGTGTGATTCTTCGATGGAGGATGGCCGAACAGTTCGAGAAGCGTAGCGAACAGATCGCTAAGTGATACAGCAGTTTTTACTTCAAGCCAGAGAGCCTCACCTTTAAATGGCCCTCTCCCGTGATGTCGCTGTTCTTCTGTATATTCCCAGACGAGCGATGCCAGTGTTGACTTGCCAACTTTCTGCATACCTGTTAGCACCAGAGCGGATGTAGCATCCTGAATCAACAGATTGTACACTTCTTGTACGGCTGCTTCGCGCTGGCAGATATCTTTTGGATGATGTGCAGGCAGAAGCGCTCTCATGTTCTGATAAGATATATGAGTGTCTGCATATGAATAAGGCATGGTAATATCTAAACCTCTCGCAGATGTCCCAGCATTGCTTGTAATTTTGCCTGAACGTAAGCTTTCTGGTGACCCAGGGGCGAATGCACTTACATCATATTGATTCGCGCGAGATTTTGCATAATCTCTTGTCTCCATGAGTCCCATTCTGGATTACGCTGTATATCTCTCGGCATGTGATTTAGCTTTTTCAGAGCCGCCTCAAAATAGTCGCGTGCTTTCCGTTGCATTCGTAATCGCTGTGCGTCTGAATAGCTGGAATCAATCATTTGCAAGGCGATATTTCCCTGGTTTATGAAGTTAAAAACGGGAGCCAATGCCCGGTCAAAGGCTGTATCTTCCGGGGAGGTCTGGTCACCTCCCCGTTTATTATCAAAATCTTGTTTGTCATCAGATTGTGTAATATGCTGGTGGTTTTCATTTGAGATGCCGGGGAGCATCGGGAGCACCTGGTGCAGACGTGCAATCTCCTGTTCACTCAATGAAAGCTCCTTAATAAGCAGATCCATCTGGTTCAGGCTTAATACAGGGTAACGATCTGCTCTTTGTAAGGAGAGTCGCAGTTGACGCACTTTTCCAGGATGAAGCCCAATGTGACCTCTCAGATCCTCCAGTTGTAGTCCACGCAGTTGGAGGATGTTTTGCAGCTCTTGCGCAAATATGTTTCCAATTATCGTTGTCTTTTCATTTTCTTGCATCTATTCCAATCCTTTAAACTGAATATTGTAGCAACTATTATGATTGTTATTATACTATATGGCCCTTGCAATAATCTGTTTTTGCTTTCGGGAGTCAATATACGTCTTGTCATATAGAGAGATCTCTACACGAGTGACTTATTTCCTTGTAACTATTTGCATAGGCAAACTATCAGTATATTTTTTGCTTGGCTAGCAGGTAAAACTTGATAGTGATGTTAGGTTGCAGTATATGAATTATTACTGCTAATAGCATCTTCTATAAAATATAGACGCATTGAAATGAAATGGGCAAAATATTGTAATAGTGAGATATAACTAAAAACAAACAAGAAAAGATTGGAGATACGTATGGAGCTTTCTTCACAGGAACGGCAACGCTGCAAGGAAGTGTTTGAGAAGTGTGATCAGTTCGATAGTAATGACTTGTTGCGCGATTTTATGGTTATTGCTCCTCTCAAACATTTTTTACGCGATGTAGAGGCTGGTACAAAGGCGGAGAGAATTGGTCGTTGTATTGCTCGTCTTTCAGAGAAGAAATGGAACGAGCAAGAGGTATTTATCTCTTTTGTGGCGGAACTGTGCAAGCAGTACCATGAGGGTGATGAGCTTCATCAATTGTTACATCAACTTTAAATCTTGTACTGCAATTTCCTGCCATGTGCAGTCAAGTTTGCATATCTGACTGGAGATCATTTCCAGAATTTTCTTAATGCGCCTGCGAAATCCTTCGTTGGTACTTTTTCGTCGTGGGTCTTCTTCATTATCTGCGTATGCGATAAGTGTTTTTATCACCTTTTCTGAGGGTGGGGTCATAGTTGACTGAGGATAGCTATTTGCCTCTGTCATCAGACTGAGCCAGGGGGCCATATCTAGAGATGCTTCCAACGGGGAAAAAGAAGGAAGCTGTGCGTTGCATTGCGCAGGGCGGTTAGCTTTTGCTGTGAAATTAGGGAAGACATCTCCACATGATATCATAACGGATTGCCCCAAATTGTAATAGAAACGGTAGCAGAGTAGCTTTGAGGTTACGACCCTATTTTTGGCGAGAAGCAAAGCAATAAGGAATTTTTATGGGGATAGCAATTCCTTAATAGCAATGGTGAGACAATCATTGCCAACACTCTTCTCTTAAAGAACAGAGACCTCCAGATGAAGAAACTTCTCCCTTATATTTTGATAAGTAGTCAAGTTGATGCATTTATATTACATCAAATTTATTCAATGTTCTATACTACTTATGTTCTAATTATGCTCATAAGTACCTGCTATACTGGTTCTCCTACACTTCACATGCTTAAACATGAAAGCCCTCGTTCGTAAAGAAAGAAATTGCGCGTGGGTTGATCGTGCAAAAGATGGAAAAATGATTAATGACGAATGCAACGGCTTGAGTTAATATTATACGAAAAGTAACTCCTGATGCCTTCGGGTTGGAGGGGGGAGAGGATGGGAAAAGGGTTGTTCCCCATGCTAGAGAGTTATCCCTCCAGGCGATCGCGCAAAGCCTGAAGCAATTTCGCCCAGACCTCGTGCGCGAAATAGTGGGTTCAGTGGTCACGCTCAGAAAGTTCGCAATCAAACGTTCCCGACCATTCTACAAATGCTCTATTCCCGTCGCTGACTAACGGCACTCGAAGTCAAGGTGATCTTGCAAAAAAATAACCTGTGAGGCTTGACAGGAAGCAATTTCTAGATTATAGTCTCTTGTAGACTAGTCTAAATTGGAATAGTTTGTTGAGGAAGAATAGATGGCAAAACGTAAGATGTCGAATTTGTTAGCGTTGGCAGTGTTATCGCTGCTCACTGAGCGCCCTATGCATCCGTATGAGATATCATCGGTGATGAAGCAGCGAGAGCTTTCTACCGTTATCAAACTAAATTATAGCTCTCTCTACGCTGTCATGGAAACGTTACAGCGTGAAGGGCTGATTGTGCCAGTGGAGACGCAGCGCGAGGGACGGTATCCCGAACGGACTGTTTACACGACGACAGATGCCGGACAATCTGAACTGCTCGACTGGTTGCGTTCGCTGCTGCGTCAACCGATGATGGAGTACTCACAGTTTGCGGCAGGGCTGGCTTTTCTGGGGAATCTCTCGCCAATTGAGGTGGTAACGCTGCTTGAAGAGCACTCACGACATCTTGAAAAACAGATGAGTGAGACTCGGGCGTCGATTGAGCGAGGCCTGCAGATCGGCGTTGACCGTCTCTTTCTCACTGAGGATAGATACACACTGGCTCTGCTTGAAGCCAGATTAACCTTTATTCGACAGTTCTTATCGGAGGTGAGCGACGGCACGCTCACACAGATGCGAGACGGAGGGCTGGTATGGAGGGTAGCGCGTCTGGATCTTGCATTCCTGGGTAGCGAAGCGCAAGAAGAGCATGATCCAACCGAGGATAACGAGCTATAAAAAGTATTGAAGGAAGGGATTCATATATGAAGAAGGCATTGATTATTGGTTGTGGTATTGCTGGTCCTGTGCTGGCTCTGTTTCTAAAGCTGGCAGGTATTGAAGCGGAGATATATGAGGCCAGAGAGGTTGCAGATGGGTTCGCCTTATCGCTGTCATGTAATGGCGTGGGCGTGCTTCAGGAATTGGGGGTGGATGGCCCTGTCTTTTCTGCAGGCTCCGCCGTGACTGGATGGCAGATGTGGAACTGGAAGGGCAAGCGGTTAGTTGATGAAGGCATCCTGGCAGATGGTGAAATCAAGAGCGTTTTCATCAAACGTGTTCCTCTGGGGTTGATTATCGCTGATGAGGCTGAACGTCAGGGGATCAAGATCTGGCGCGGCAAGAAACTGCAAAGCATCGAGACGACAGATAGTGGAGGCGTCATTGCAACTTTTCAGGATGGTACAACCGCTCATGGCGATTTTCTGGTTGGGGCCGATGGTGTTCACTCACGTACTCGTCAACTGATCGATCCAACGTTCCCCGGCGCGGTCTTCACAGGCTTAATGAATAGTGGAGGCTATACCTCTAACGTAAAGGTATCATCGCCGCCTGAGACCATCCATTTTAACTTCGGCAAGCGTGCCTTTCTCGGCTATCATGTCAGTCAAACCGGCTACATCTACTGGTTTGTCAACTGGCTGTTAGCTGACGAGCCGAAGAGAGGTGCGTTTGACGGGATGACCGAAAAGGAAAGAAGGGAGCAACTCTCGGGATTATTCAGCGAGGATCGCCCGTTGCTCCGCGAGATCATTCAAGGGGCGGATGAAATCTTTCCTTACTTTGCTTCTTACGCCTTGCCAACTCAACCCGCAAGCTGGCACAAAGGGCCGGTCGTGTTGCTTGGCGACGCTGCTCATGCCATCTCTCCCAGTTCGGGGCAGGGAGCATCGATGGCGTTGGAAGATGCGGCAATCCTGGCAAAATGTGTACGCGACATTCCCACTCTGGAGCAGGCGTTTGCGATCTACGAACAACTTCGTCGCGAGCGCACTGCCAGGATGTTTAAAGTAGGAGAGCAGGGCGATGCGGGAAAGCATGCAGTTAGCCCTATGCAGCAATGGTTGCGGGATCTGATGACACCAATCTTTGTCAGGCTCTTTGCTAATCCAAAGGCGTCTCGCTGGATGTACGCTTATCGAGTCGATTGGGACCAACCCATCGCACTCGGGATGCCAGCATCTTATGATAGCGAAAAGGCTACCAGCACGTCCTTATGAGAAATGAAAGGATCGTCAGCCAGCCATTCTATTCTAGCGAAAATGTGAGCGAACGAACGCTCACATTTTCGTTGGCTCGATCTCATCTATATATGGCAATAAAGCCCAACATTTCTCTATATATATAATTACTATATATTTTATAACACAACAAATTGTGTTTCAGGGCTTGATAAAATTGTAGATATATGATACCCTTCCAGGGAAAGCAATCTATTTTCTCTGTGATGGTTGTACTTTGCCCCGCTCCCGCAATTCTTGTAGAGAATAGAGAAAAAATAGGAAGAGATACAGAAGAAACAACGTGTTGTTCAGCGCTCGTGCTTAGAAGCGTGTTTCATCCTCAATAGTTGTATCGGGTTCTCGTATATGTCGTCTGTAGATTGTGGTGGAGAAGATTACAAGAAGCTGTAGCCTCTAGATATCGTCGTGTGTGTTCTCGTATTTATACAAATCCGTGCTTGCCAGATCCGGTGTGCGATTTTGTGTGTGACCATAAGCGACTTCCAGGAGGTACATGATGGCAACAAGTGTGCGTGTGGAGGAGGTTCACATCGTCTGGATCACGGCTGGTTTGAGTTGTGATGGGGATACCGTTTCCATTACCGCAGCCAGCCAGCCCAGCATTGAAGATGTTGTGATGGGAGCCATACCCGGTCTCCCCAAAGTTTTCCTGCATAACCCGGTCCTCGCCTATGAAGTTGGCGATAACTTTATGTCGTGGTGGTATAAGGCCGAACGGGGAGAAATTGATCCGTTTGTGCTGGTGGTGGAAGGTTCGATCCCCAATGAGCAGATCAAGCAAGAGGGATACTGGGCAGCTCTCGGCACCGATCCCATCTCCAATCAACCCATTCCCACATGTCAGTGGATAGATCGTCTGGCTCCGAAAGCCTGGGCAGTGGTCGCGGCGGGAACCTGTGCCACCTATGGCGGCATCCATGCGATGCAGGGCAACCCAACTGGCGCGATGGGGCTACCCGATTATCTAGGATGGCAATGGCGTTCTAAGGCCGGTTTGCCTATCGTCTGTGTTCCAGGTTGTCCGGTACAGCCAGACAATTTCATGGAGACACTGCTGTATCTGCTCTATCAGGCCGCTGGCCTGGCTCCAATGATCCCGCTTGATGATGCCTTGCGACCGACCTGGCTGTTTGGCAAGACCGTTCACGAAGGCTGCGATCGCGGCAGCTACTATGAGCAGGGCGATTTTGCGCTGGAGTATGGCTCGCCCAAGTGTCTGGTAAAGCTGGGTTGCTGGGGACCGGTTGTGCAGTGCAATGTGCCGAAACGCGGCTGGATGGGAGGCATTGGTGGCTGTCCGAACGTAGGAGGAATCTGTATTGGCTGTACGATGCCGGGCTTCCCCGATAAATTCATGCCATTTATGGATGAGCCACCCGGTGCGAAGGTATCGTCGAACATCGTCAGCGTCTATGGCGCGGCGGTGCGTGGTTTGCGCAAGATAACCAACAACACTTTGAACAAAGAACCATCCTGGCGTCATACAGGGAGAGAGTTGACAACAGGTTACCAACCAACGTGGTGATGTAGTGATTGGAAAGGAGCTAGCAACATGGCAACACAAGTGAGACGAGAACCCGGCCCAACGCCGCCATCGCAACTGGTAGAGATGTCATGGGACCCCATTACGCGTATCGTTGGCAGCCTGGGCATCTATACCAAGATCGACTTTAGCAAGCGTGAGGTCGTGGAGTGTCACAGTACCTCTTCCATCTTTCGCGGGTATAGCATCTTTATGCAGGGCAAAGACCCACGCGACTCTCACTTTATAACCAGCCGCATCTGTGGCATTTGTGGCGATAATCATGCCACCTGTTCCGTCTACACGCAAAATATGGCCTATGGGGTCAAGCCTCCGGCGCTGGGCGAATGGATTCTCAACCTGGGTGAAGCGGCGGAATATATGTTTGACCACAACATCTTTCAAGAGAATCTGGTGGGCGTCGATTTTTGCGAACAGATGATGCGCGAGACCAATCCAGGCGTGCTGGAGCTGGCGGAGAAGACCGAAGCCCCACATGCACGCGATCACGGCTATCGGACCATTGCCGATATCATGCGTTCGCTCAATCCCTTTACCGGTGAATTTTATCGCGAGGCACTGCAGATGAGTCGCCTGACCCGCGAGAAGTTTTGCCTGATGGAGGGCCGCCACGTTCACCCCTCGACCCTCTATCCAGGCGGCGTCGGCACTGTAGCAACCGTACAGTTGTTCACCGACTATCTGGTGCGCTTGCTGAAATATGTTGAGTTTATGAAGAAGGTCGTTCCGCTGCACGATGACCTGTTCGACTTCTTCTATCAGGCACTGCCGGGCTACGAGCGCGTGGGCCAGCGCCGTATCCTGCTGGGCTGCTGGGGATCGTTTCAGAACCCGGATGTCTGCGATTATGACTACCGCACGATGGAGAAGTGGGGCCGCGCCATGTTCGTGACGCCGGGTATCGTGGTTGATGGCGAACTGGTGACGACCAATCTGGTTGATATCAATCTGGGGATTCGGATTCTGCTGGGGAGTTCGTATTATGACGATTGGGAGAATCAACGCATGTTTGTTGATCGCGACCCGCTGGGGAACCCGATTGATAAGCATCATCCCTGGAATCAGACGACGATCCCGAAGCCGCAGAAGCGCAATTTTGACGGCAACTATAGCTGGGTCATGTCGCCTCGCTGGTATGACAAGCGCACCGGCGATCATCTTGCCCTTGATACCGGTGGTGGTCCTATCGCCCGTTTGTGGGTGACCGCGCTGGCTGGTTTGGTGGACCTGGGCGGATATATCAAGGCAACCGGGAACAGCGTCAAGATTCGCCTGCCGAAAACTGCGCTCAAACCAGAGGTTGAGTTTGAGTGGAAGATCCCGCGCTGGAGCAATGCCATTGAGCGCGATCGCGCACGCACCTACTTCCAGGCATATTCCGCCGCCGTTGCGCTGCATTGTATCGATAAGGCGCTGGCAGAGATTCATGCCGGCCATACGAAGACATGGAGCGACTTTACCGTCCCCAACGAGGCAATTGGTTGTGGCTTCCATGAGGCGGTGCGCGGTGTCCTTTCCCATCATATGGTGATCGAAAATAAGAAGATTGCCAATTACCATCCCTATCCGCCGACGCCCTGGAACGCCAATCCGCGCGATATCTATGGGACACCGGGGCCGTATGAAGATGCGGTCCAGGGAACGCCGATCTTTGAAGAGAACGATCGCGATCACTTTGTCGGCATCGATATTATGCGAACGGTGCGCAGCTTTGACCCTTGTCTGCCCTGTGGTGTGCATATGTATCTGGGCGAGGGGAAGCAGCTCCAGGTGGTGCATTCACCGACGTTTGGCGTCACGCTACCAGGGAACGGCGCTGAAAAGCAGGATTCCCCGACAACGAAAGATGAGGAGAAGCAATGACAGACGAAAAGAGACCAGGACAGCCGCCTGAGCCGGTGCATCAATCAGGCACGGGAAAGGGCGAGGAGAAAATGCACCAGGAGGGGAAAGAGAAGGGCCGTCGTCATACGGGCCATGAGGGAGCGCATCGTCCAACCGGCAAATCGACCGGACGATCTTCCAGCGGGGCCGCTCCTGAAGAGCCGAAGGACCCGGAAAGCCCGAATATTCCTCCTCCGTAGCGGATAGATTGGACGCACGGGTAGTGAGCGTGTGACCGCGCTCCTACCCGGTTCTAGAAGAGGCTGGCGAGTTGCACCGAAAAGAAAAGGAAACGTTATGGCGCTGAGTATTGAGGAGCATGAGCAGCGGGCCGCTCATATCGAAAGTCTGCTTCAACAGATAAGTCTATTTCCTGATCTGGAGATGCGTGCGACGACTGAAGATCTGGTCCGTGCTCTCCTGGACCTGCACGGCGAAGGGTTGGCGCGAATATTGACCATCGTTGCCGATAAGGGTGAGGTGCTGGAGCAGCTGGTCAACGATGGTCTGGTGAGTTCGCTGTTATTGTTGCATGGGCTGCACCCGGTAGACCCGGAAACGCGCATTCAGCATGCTTTGGAAGAACTGGAAATCTCTTTACATATAGCCATAGGAAGCATCACACTGGTGAGTATTGCCGATGGGATTGCTCATGTGCGTCTTATTGGCAACAACTGTCACGGCTGTGCTGCTTCGACGGAGATGGTGCGGGCTGCTATTGGGGAAGCCATCAGTCAGGTGGCACCAGAGTTAGAGGGGGTGCGGATAGAGGATGGAGCGGCCAGACAGGCGGTGCCGGTGACGTTTATTCCTCCACGACGGCATAGAGAGCGGGAGAACGGCCATGCCAGCATATCACCCTCCTGATACGACCCGAGCGTCTTTGAAGGGGTTGCGACGCTTCGCGAGCAAGCACCAAATGGCGGCGCAACTGCCTGGAGAGCGTTGTGAGCTATGCAGTGCCGCGCTTGCGCCTGAGCATCGCCACCTGTTGGACCTCTCCAGGCAAGCGATCCTATGTAGCTGTCAGGCCTGTTCGATCCTCTTCAATGCGCGTGGCTCTGGCAACGGGCAGTACCGTCTCATTCCTGAGCGCTGCGTGGCCCTGCCCGATTTTCACATGACTGATCAGCAGTGGGAGGCGCTGATGTTGCCCGTGAATATGGTCTATCTCTTCCAAAGCAGCGTGGAGCAGCGCCTCATGGCCTTTTATCCCAGTCCGGCGGGCGCGACGGAATCGCTGTTGAGCCTGGAAAGTTGGGAAGAACTGGTGGACCACAATCCTGTGCTGCAAGGGTTGGAGCCGGATGTCGAGGCGCTGCTAATCAATCGTGGGCGCGACAGGCATGAGTATTACATTGTGCCATTAGATGCCTGCTATCGGCTGGTTGGGCTGATCCGTAGGAGATGGCGCGGACTGAGCGGAGGAGAAGAGGTCTGGACGGAGATCGCTCGCTTTTTTGCTGAAATGAACAGGCGAGCAAGCGGGCAAACTGTGGCAAAAGGAGGGTGCGATGCTTGATCTGAGTTTTGAGGTTGTTGGGGCCGAGGTGCCGGCCTTTGCAGCGGTTCCCACGCTGCTTTTCAAGCTGCGCATTGCCAATCGCGACGAGGAGCAGTATATTCATACGATTGCCTTGCGCTGTCAGCTTCAGATTGCTGTGACACAGAGGCGGTATAGCTCCGCTGCTCAGGTGCGTTTGTTGGAAGTGTTTGGTGAGCCGGAGCGCTGGAGTCAAACGCTGCACAATCTCCACTGGATGCATGTCAGTACAGTAGTGCCATGTTTTTCGGCCAGCACTACGCTCGATCTACCTGTCCCATGCAGCTATGATTTTGAACTGGTCAGCACGAAATATTTTGACGCGGTGGGAGAGGGCGATGTGCCGCTGCTGTTTCTGTTTAGCGGCAGCATCTTTTATGAAGGCGAGCAGGGCCAGCTGCGGGTCGAGCAAATCTCGTGGTCGAAGGAAGCAGCGTTTCGCCTGCCGATCGCGCTCTGGCAGACAATGGTGGCGCACTATTATCCCAATAGCGCCTGGTTACATCTGCACAAAGAGACCTTTGATCGGCTCCATCGCTATAAAGCGGCTCATTGTCTCCCGACCTGGGAAGCGGTCTTTGCACAACTGCTGGAGGCCAGTGGAGAGGAGGTGTCGCTGTGAGGATGGAGCAGGTCAAGGAGATCGCCAATGCTGTGCTGTACGAAGGGTATCTGCTGTATCCATATCGGCATTCGGCCATCAAAAATCGGCAGCGCTGGACCCTGGGCGTGGTCTATCCGCAAGCCTATAGCGAGGCCGAGGGCGGCAGCGAACCCTGGATCATGCAAACCGAGTGCTTGCTGACCGGCGAGGCTCAGACGAAGCTCAGCATTACGGTACGCTTTCTGCATTTATTGCAACGGAGCGTTGAAGGTGAACTGAAGCAGCGTTGGCGCTCGGAAAGCTGGGAAGAGGGGATGGAGCGCGAAGTGGGCGTAGAGGAGATGCGCCTGGATGATTTGCGCTCTCAGCCTTTCCAGTTTGAGCTTGTGTTTGATGCCGATTGTATCAGGGAAGGTAACGTTGTGCGTACCCAGCAGCCGCTAGCAGGTGTGGTCGAACTTGAGGCGGTGCAGATCGAACAGGATGTCTATAAGCTGTGTGTACGCATCAAGAATACCACGCCGCTCTGCAGGCTGGATCTGAGCAGGCGAGACGCGGTGTTGTTGCGGTCCTTTATTTCGACCCATACCATCATGCAGGTGCGGCAGGGAGCCTTTCTCTCGCTGCTAGACCCTCCGATAGCGCTGGAAACGGTCGCGCATGCATGCCAGAACCGACACACCTGGCCGGTGTTGATCGGCGACGAGGGTGAGCATGATGTAATGCTCTCCTCGCCAATCATCCTGTACGACTATCCCCAGATCGCGCCGGAGAGTCTCGGACCGCTATTTGATGGCACTGAGATAGATGAACTGCTCACATTGCGGATCATGACGCTTACCGACGCGGAGAAAGAGGAGATGCGACAGGGAGACGAGCAGGCGCGGGCCATATTGAAGCGCGTCGAGTCGCTCTCGCCCGCACAGTTGATGCAACTGCATGGCACGATTCGTAGTCTGCGACCTGTGAGTGAAGGGGAAGAAACATGATGCATGAAATCAATCGAGACGATGCGCCGCCTGTGTCTATCATTGTGAGAGGGCAGGAGATACGAGCCGGTCAGCATGTGCGTTTGTTGCCGAGAGCGCAGGCCGATGCCTTCGATAAGTTACTGATGGGCAAGGCGGGGCGCGTGGAGGCGATTCACCAGGACTTTGAAGATCGGCTCTATCTGGTTGTCACGCTGGATGACGACCCCGGGCGCGAACAGTGGGACGAGCGCGTCTTGCCGGGGCATCGTTTCTTCTTCTTTCCTGAAGAGATAGAGCCGTTGGAGCGTGGATCATGAACCGAATGCTCATTGCGTGTGTGGGCAATATCTTTCTCGGCGACGATGGCTTCGGCGTTGCGGTCGCTCAACAGTTATCGCGGCGGAAGCAAAAATATCCAGACGGGGTAGATGTTGTTGATTTCGGCATTAGAGGTGTAGAACTGGCCTATAGCCTGCTCGATGGCTACGAGACGCTGGTGCTGGTCGATACCGTTTCGCGCGGAGAGCCGCCCGGCACGGTCTTTCTGATCGAGCCAGATCTCTCAGCGACGCCATCCGACGATAGCTTTGCCCTGGATGCACATAACCTGGACCCGGTGAAGGTCTTTGCGTTTGCTCATACACTTGGGGCCACGCCACTACGAACGCTGCTGGTTGGTTGCGAACCTGTAAGCATCGATGAAATGCAGATGGGCTTGAGTACACCTGTGCAGGTGGCGGTAGGGGAAGCAATCAAGCTGCTTGATGAGATTGTCGCTGACCTGTGCCTGGTTTAAACGCGTAGCGACAATCCCTTGCGGTTGTCGTGGAAAGAAAGGGGTATCAATTATGTCGAGAATGCTGATTATTGCGGCGATTGTTGGCTTGATAGCGCTGATGATTCGGCAGAATCTACCCGATATTCAACGCTATATGCGGATTCGATCTATGTAGCGACTGGAGAGCGTATGCACGAACTTGCCATTGCTCAAAGCATTGTTGAGGTGGTGATGACGCGGGCCAGAGAGTGTGGAGCGACTCATGTGAAGTTGGTGCGGCTCCAGATTGGGGAGGCCAGTGGCATTATGACCGATTCGCTGGCCTTCTCGTTCGAGATGCTCACCAGTCTGGACCCACTGCTGGATGGGACACAGTTGTTGATCGAGAGCATTCCGCATGTGGCGCATTGTGGAGCCTGCGCTCAAGAGTTTGCCATCATCAACCTTGTGCCGCTGTGTCCCATCTGCCAGCAATGGAGCGGCGATATTATTTCTGGCACCGAATTGCAGATTCAGGAGATGGAGATCGAAACTGCACTATCAGTCATGGAGGAATAGTGTATGCCCACGAAGGTTACGATTGCACAACATATCCTGGCAGCCAACGAAGCTATCGCACAGGAGTTGCGGCAGGACCTGGGGGCGCGAGGTCTTGCGACGATCAATGTGATGAGTGCGCCGGGTGCGGGCAAAACGACGCTGTTGGAACAGACGATCAGGCGGCTGCGTGGGCAACTGGCGATAGCAGTGATTGAGGGCGATATCGAGACGAGCAACGATGCGGAGCGAATCGAGGCGGCGGGCGCTCAAACGGTGCAGATCAACACGCGTGGCGCGTGTCATCTGGAAGCGCATATGATCCGTTCCGCGTTGGAGCAGCTTGACGTGGGACAGACTGATCTGCTGGTGATCGAGAATATTGGCAATCTCGTCTGCCCGGCGACCTGGGATCTGGGGGAGGATCTGCGCCTCGTCGTCGTCAGCACGAGCGAGGGCGATGATAAGCCTGCCAAGTATCCACAGATGTTCGCGACTGCACAGGTGATGGTCGTCAACAAGCTCGATCTGTTGCCCTATGTTGATTACGATCTGGCAAAGGTGAAACGAGAGGCGCTGGCGATCAATCCGCGTTTGCATATTTTTGAGGTGAGCTGTCGGACGGGCGCAGGACTTGATGCGTGGTGCGAATGGTTGCTCACTTTTGCCCATAGTGCATTGCAAGAGATAACGCGATGACATCGACGAGAGAGACCACCATTCAGAGACAACGTAGTCTCGTACGGGGGATTGTGCAGGGAGTCGGCTTTCGACCCTTTGTATACAACCTGGCCTTGCGCTGCCACCTGGTCGGTTTTGTCCTCAACAATAGCGCTGGCGTCACGATTGAGGTGGAAGGCACACCTGAAGCGCTCGATAGCTTTCAACGCGCCTTACGAGAGGAGAAGCCCCCTCTGGCGCGGATCGATACGATCGCAACCGAACTGATCCCGCCGCGTCAGGATGCAGATTTTACGATCATGCAGAGCGAGTCCGGGTCGGAACGGCAGGCGCTCATCTCGCCCGATACGGCAACGTGCAGCGCTTGTTTGCGCGAGCTATTTGACCCGCAGGACCGGCGCTATGGCTATCCGTTTATCAATTGTACCAACTGTGGGCCGCGCTTTACCATTGTGCAGGATGTGCCATACGATCGCGCTAAAACGACAATGCGGATTTTTCCACAGTGTCCTGCTTGTCAATGCGAGTATAATGATCCGCGCAATCGTCGCTTTCATGCCCAGCCAAACGCCTGTCCCGTTTGTGGTCCACAAGTATGCCTGCTCGATTGGCCTGCATCTTCTTTGGAGGAGGGGCAAACGCCTATAGAGAACGCGGCGCGGCATCTCGCTGAGGGGGCCATTCTCGCGGTTAAGGGGCTAGGTGGCTATCATCTGGCGTGCGATGCCCGCAATGTGGAGGCGGTGCAACGGTTGCGGCAGCGCAAGTATCGCGAGGCCAAACCGTTTGCGCTGATGGTGCCGGATCTGGCAACGGCGCAACAATTGTGTCGAGTTAGCGAGGACGAGGCAGCGTTGTTGCAATCACCGCGCCGTCCAATTGTTCTGTTACAACGTTGTAGAGATGATCTTGTCGCTCCTGCTGTTGCGCCGCTCTATGACACGCTGGGAATGATGTTGCCCTATACGCCGCTGCATGCGTTGTTGCTGGCCGCTTTCGCAAAGGTGAGCAACCACCCGGCGGTGCTGGTGATGACGAGCGGCAATCTGAGCGATGAACCGATCGCTTATAAAGATGATGATGCTCACCAGCGCCTGTATGGGATTGCTGAGGGGATGTTGACGCATAACCGGGAGATTTATATGCGTTGCGACGACTCGGTAATGCGCGTGGTGGCCGGTGGTGAGCAGTTTTTCCGGCGGTCGCGTGGTTATGCGCCGGAGCCGATCGCGCTGGCTTTCGATTTGCCGGAGCCGCTGCTGGCGTGTGGAGGGCATCTCAAAAACACGTTTTGTCTGGGCAAGGGACGACAGGCATTTGTCAGTCATCACATCGGCGACCTGGAAAACCTGGAAACGCTGACCTCGTTTCGCGAGGGCATAGCACATTTTCAGCGCCTGTTCGATATCGCTCCACAGGCTGTAGCATACGATCTGCATCCCGAATATCTGGCGACGAAATACGCGCTTGATACTGCTATTCCACGTAAAATCGGCGTGCAGCACCATCATGCCCACATCGCCAGTGTGTTGGCCGAACATGGATTGCAGGGGCCGGTGATTGGTGTCGCGGCGGATGGGACCGGCTGGGGAAGCGATGGCGCTATCTGGGGCTGTGAGATCATGGTCGCCAATCTGCGCGGCTTTAAGCGAGTAGCCCATCTCACCTATGTTCCGCTACCAGGGGGAGAACAGGCGATTCATCAGCCCTGGCGCATGGCGGCAACGTATCTGGCGCAAGCCTATGGCGATGACTTCCTCGCGCTGGATATCCCTTTTGTGCAGCAGCTAGAGCGCACAACGTGGCGTCCGCTGGCACAGATGATGGCGCGTGGCATCAATAGTCCGCTGACCTCCAGCCTGGGACGCCTCTTTGATGCCGTTGCTGCCTTGCTGGGGATACGTTGTCAGGTTGCCTATGAAGGTCAGGCTGCGATCGAGATGGAAGTGTTGGCCGCGACTGATATTGAAGGCACGTATCCCTTTGCCATTCATGCAGGAGAGCCAGCGTTGTTAGATGTTGCCCCGCTGATTCGCGCCATTGTCAACGATCTGCAACACAACATTTCCATTGCTCGTATTGCTGGACTGTTTCATCGCTCGCTTGCTGAGATGCTGGCGCAGACGTGCTTGCAGATTGCTATGCAAACGGGGTTGAAAGTTGTGGCGCTCAGCGGTGGGGTATTTCAG
>JAICIM010000674.1 GCA_025928885.1 Ktedonobacteraceae bacterium
CGCACCGATTCATAGAGAATGATCCCCGTCGCCATCGCTGCATTGAGCGACTCGACATTGTTGGCAAGGGGAATGCTGATGGTTGTGGTTGCCAGGGCGCGGGCGGCGGGAGAGGGACCATGCGCCTCGTTGCCGATGATCAGTGCGAACGTCTGGCGCAAATCCTGCTCGTAATAGGAAGCGCTGCCCGCCTCCGCCAGCAAGACGCGCCCAGGGGCATGCTCTGCGACCCGCTGCTCGACAAGATCCCATGAAGCATTGCTCTCGACGGGCAGGGCAAGATGCGCTCCAGCAGCTGCACGTACAACTTTTGGGCTGAACCAATCAACGCAATTCGGCGTCAGCAGTACCAGGGCAACGTCGGCGGCGAGTGCGGTACGCAAAATGGTCCCCATGTTGCCGGGATCGGCGATATCGTCGAGAATGAGCAGCGCGGGACGGTTGGTGACAGATCTGCGGCTGCGGATCGCGTCGGGCGTAAAGGCATCCAGAGGCAACACGCTCGCCACGCCCTGGGTCTGCTGCGTATCGCTCACCGCCTCGATCACCCGTTCGCTCACCTCGATCAGTTGTTGCTCAGCGAGTTCGGGAGTATGCAGCAAACGCTCCAGCAGCGCCTTGCCCGCGTGGGTGCGCCGCAACAGTTCGGGCTGATAATAGACCTCGTGGGGCCAGAGATGCGCATCGAGCAGAGCTTCTAATAAATGTGGTCCCTCCATCAGAAAGAGGCCGCTCTTTTTACGACCACGTGGCGTATGCAACGTTTGCAGCTTGCTGATACGTGGATTGGATTGGCTTGTGATGAGCGCCATATGGTTTGCTCCATGCGTAGATAAGCAAGGAGCAGGGGATGGTTGCCGCTGTGAGCGACCATCTCCTGCTCCTCTTTGTTTGCGTCTGTCTGTCGAGCTAATGTTACTTCTTGATGGCAGCCAGCGCGGAATTGACCAGAGCGGTGAATGCTGCTTCGTCGTGAACCGCCATTTCGGCCAGGATCTTGCGATCGACCTCGATATTGGCGGTGTGAATGGCGTGCATCAGGACGCTGTAGCTCACGCCATGCATGCGGGCGGCGGCGTTGATGCGGGTGATCCAGAGGCCGCGCATGTCGCGTTTGCGGTTGCGGCGGTCGCGATACATGTACGCCATTGAACGCATGACTGATTCATGTGCGGGACGGATCAGGCGGCGGCGCGTATTCCTGTGGCCCTCCGCCATCTGTAATATCTTTTTATGCTTCTTGTGGGCTGGTACGCCACGTTTTACTCTTGGCATAGTTCTTTCTTAATCCTCATTACTTTCTTCGTACGCAATTAGAAGGCGTAGGGCAACAGGCGCTTCAAACGACGGGTATCAGCCGTTGCCAGCTGAAATTTCTTGTCTTCAGAACGAATCAGGTTGGACGATTTGCGGCGGCGCAGGTGGCTGATGGCCACTTTGCGGCGCATGAACTTGCCAGAGCCGGTCACGGAGATCCGCTTCGCGGTTGCTTTGTGTGTTTTTAATTTCTGCTTCATTTCTCTCTTACTTTCTTTTTTCAATCCTCTCATGGCTCAATCAAAGGCGCAGAGAAGCCTTTTTCAAGAGCGTCCCCACTTGCGCCACGCATTATAACATAGCTGCCCGTTAGAAGCAACACGCCTGTACTCTGGTTACTTTCAAGCTACATAGCTGCCCGTTAGAAGCAACACGCCTATACCCGTTCGATCACTGTTATGGGCGCGAGGGCCATGTTGGACGCGAGAGCCAGGAGGGGCGCGAACGGCGCACGAAATTGCTGATCCCGCGTGGCCGCTTCTGAGCTGGTGGAAGCGTCGGGCGCGTCATCCGCCAGGTTGAGGAGAAAAACTCGATCCAGCCCCACAGCAGAAAAGGTAGGCCGATAGTACTGAGCGCCTGCCCCGGCCAGACGGTCGGCAATTGCCACCAGTAGTAGCAGAGCAACGCACCCAGGCTCAACAACACCACAAGCAGCGTCGTTCCGCGATTCGTCGCGCACAGGGCCAGCGTGAACGGGACGATCAAATACCAGGGCCAGTACGTTGGCAACAGCAGCAGCAGCAGCAGCAACAGCCAGCTTGTGCAAAACAAGATCAGATCCAGCGTGTTCGCCAGCCAGAGACTAAAGAGCAAAAACGTTCCCGCAATCAACAACCCGGCTGGCGTCCAGTGAGAGGGCTGAGCTGCCCAGGAGACCAGCTTCGGCAACTGCATCGGCAGATTGAGCAGGGCAGCATCGAGCGAGTTGACCGCGCTCTGCAACCAGAAGGTTTGCACCAGGGCCGCACGCACCCCTTCGATTCCCCAACCTTCCCAATAAGGAGCGTAGGCCAGAGCCAGAATCAGCACCGTGATCGCCAGCATGCCCAGATACCACAGGAAGCGAAAGCCCAGACGCACGAAGCGCAGATGCTGATTGATGAGGTGCAGGCAGAGCGGCAACAGCGGCAGGAACAGCACATTGACCAGCACCGCAAGCAGGGCAAAAACCCAGCAGAGGATCAGCGAATCGCGCAAGAAAAACGCCACCGAGAGCAGAAGGAAGAGGGTCACGACGATATCCAGATGCATCTGCGAGACGCCCAGGACGAGGATGAGCGGGTTCCAGGCATAGAGCAGCGTGGCCGAGATACGCGCCTCCGGTTTGAGCTTCGCCAGGAGGCTCCAGAGCAGCAGCGCATTGAGCAGGTGAGCAAGCAAGCCGATCGCACGAAAGCCGATCAGAATATTGGCGATGTTTTGTCCGGCGAAGAGCGTGACCAACAGACTTGCATCCAGCCAGACCGGCCCATAGGAGACAGCTGAAGGCAGAGCGGCAAGGGCGCCCGTAGTCGAGGTCGTCAGAATCGTATAGAGCGAGTCATGCGGAAAGATAGAGACTGGTACGATATACGGATTGACGTGGTAGAAGACCACCATGCGGCCATAAAACGCGTAGAGCAGCATATCGCGAGACGTAGCGCTATTGGCAATCGGAGCAAGCAGCATGATCAGGCCAAAGAGCGTCGTCAACAACATAATTGACCAGAAGAAGAGTGCCTCGCGGACTGGAGAGAGCGGGGAACGCATCGCCTTGCGCCCACTATTCACAGCCAGCAGATTGAGCAGCCAGGCGACAAGCAGCAGGAGCAACAAGAGCGTCGTGCGCCCCATTGCTGAGTGTGGATCGAGCCAGGGAATACGTGCCAGGAGAGCTGTCGCTTCGGGGAGAGCGGTCGTCAAGAACAACATAGCTTGCCAGGGAAAGAGGGCTGAAAGCGCCTGCTGTGCGCCATCGTGAGTAGGGCCTGCAAAGAGCGGATAGAGGGAGAGATAGGTCACACCCAGCAACAGTCCCAGGAAGAGCAGGCCGGGGAGCACAAAGTTTCTGCGCAGCGACCTTTTTTTAGGAGAAGGTGAGGAATAGTGCTTTTGATTGTGCATCTGTACAGATTGCGTGTCGAGAGCGACGGTCTTTTCAGAGAGCGCTGACCGAGTTTGACGAGAATGAAGATTCTGCGGGCGCTGCTGCATAGCTACTCCGTCAACCGAAACAGATGATTTACAATTTCGTTCAACCGAAAACGATGATCTACACTTCGTTCAACCGAAACAGATGATTTACAATTTCGTAGTTGCGCGACTGTCTCGCGCTGGTGACC
>JAICIM010000388.1 GCA_025928885.1 Ktedonobacteraceae bacterium
CGAGGAGTGGCATCAGGCCGGGATGCTGGCAAAAAAGCAGAATGTCTTCGACGATTTTATCGCAGCCGCAGAATGGTTGATCGCCAACAACTACACCAGTTCGTCCAGGCTGGCGATTACGGGAGGGAGCAATGGTGGCTTGCTGGTGGCGGCCTGTATGCTGCAACGCCCCGAACTGTACGGCGCGGTGGTCTGTCGCGTGCCAGTGATCGATATGTTGCGTTATCACCGCTTCACGGTTGGGCGCTACTGGATACCCGAATATGGCAATGCCGAACAGAGCGAAGAGCATTTCCGCTTCCTCTATGCCTATTCGCCGCTCCATAATGTCAAAGCCGGGGTAGTTTATCCGCCAACGTTGATTATGACCGCCGATACAGATGATCGCGTGGTTCCCGCTCATGCCAAGAAATTCACGGCGACCTTGCAGGCGGCGAATGGTGGTAGCAACCCCATTTTGTTGCGCCTGGAGATGAAGGCGGGTCACGGTCTAGGCAAGCCAACAGCGAAGATCATCGAAGAAGAGAGCGATATGCTGACCTTCCTGTTCGATCTGTTTGCTATGCTGGTGTAACCTGTTGTTTCTGGCAGGTTGTACGCCAATAGCGCCGCTCCAACGTGAATAATAAGGGGAACACTGAAGCGGCACTAATAACCAGAGATACCACAGCAGAAGGAGGCCAACAACATGCATTTTGACGAATGGGTGCTCGGGGCCTCCCTATTATTGCTGCTGAGCATTCTGGCGTGGAAGATATCGAGCCGCTTGGGGATTCCAGGGCTGCTGCTCTTTCTGGGAATCGGGATGCTGGCCGGTTCGGAGGGGCCGGGCGGGATCTATTTCGATAATGTCGAGATTGCGCAATCCGTGGGCGTGCTGGCGCTGGCCTTTATCCTGTTCGCAGGAGGATTGCAGACGGAGTGGGCCGATATTCGTCCTACGTTTGGTGCAGGGCTGGCGCTCTCGACTGTTGGCGTCCTGGTCACTGCTCTGATTGTTGCGCTCTTCGCCCTCTTCGTGCTGCATGTCTCGTTTCTTGAAGGTTTGTTGCTGGGCGCGATCATCTCCGCAACGGATGCCGCCGCCGTTTTTAGCGTGCTGACGGGACGAAGTGTTCGGCTCAAGGGCAACTTGTTGCCGCTGCTCGAACTCGAATCCGGCACCAACGATCCAATGGCCGTCTTCCTCACCATCGGCCTGATTCGCCTGTTGACCGATCCTCATGAGACGATCTGGGGCATGTTGCTCCTGTTTGTGCAACAGATGGGGATAGGGACGATCATGGGGTTACTGATTGGGCGCCTGGCTGGCTGGTTCCTCAATCATATTGACCTGGATGTGGAAGGGCTGTATCGCGTCTTTACGATTGCGCTCGTGCTGCTAACCTATGGCCTCACGGCTCTGCTGGGTGGCAGCGGTTTTCTCGCCGTCTATCTGGTGGGATTGGGTATGAGCAGCAGCACAGTGCAGCGAGTGGACCGGATCTCGCGCTTTCATGATAGCCTGGCCTGGTTGATGCAGATCGCGATGTTCCTGATCCTGGGCTTGCTGGTCTTCCCCTCGCATCTGTTGCCTGTAATGGGCGTCGGGCTTATTATCACAGCGGTTGTTGTCTTCCTTGCTCGTCCCGTGAGCGTTCTGATTGCCCTATCGCCCGTGAAGATATCGCTACAAGAGAAGCTCTTCGTTGGCTGGGTAGGCTTGCGTGGGGCCACGCCGATTGTGCTGGCGACCTTCCCGCTATTGGCAAAAGTATCAAATGCCTCTGGCCTCTTCAATCTAGTCTTCTTCGTCGTCCTCATCTCCGTCCTGCTGCAAGGCTCAACCGCGCCCTTTATGGCAAAGTGGCTGGGTGTAACCGTTCCTGAACCTGCTGCCCTCAAAACTGAGGCCGTTTCGTAATTGTAAATACTTATGTACAACAGTGCCTTGAGAAAGCTGCCTTCGCTTGCGACGGACCGATAGCGTGATACGAGTTCCTCCCCCGTTCAATGTTGGGATTTACAGTGGCTTGTTTCGGCTTGTACTATAATGGCAAGAGATATTCTTCCCTACTGAAAGGAAAGCGATTCAATGGTCAAAGCCGCAACCTATAGCTCGATCACAGCAGGTGATGTTCGCATAACGTATCTGCCCGATGGATACATTCTCTTCAATCCAACTACCGTCTTTCCAACAACCACCGCGACGGACTGGCAGCTCTATCGCAATGAACTCGATGACAATGGTCAGCTTGTTGGTAGCCTGGGTGCCTATCTGCTCCAGACTCCTGAGCAGACGATATTGATTGATGCTGGCCTCGGCCCCGTAACCTATGAGAGCAGCCGCTTCAAGTGTTATGGCGGTCAGCTTCTCTCCAACCTTGAGCGCGTGGAACTCGATCCTGCCGACATCGATATCGTCTTTTTCACGCATATGCACTCAGATCATGTCAACGGGGCCGTGCGCGAGGTCAATGGTGAACCGGCCCTGACCTTCCCGAATGCCCGCTATCTGGTACGAAGCGCCGAGTGGCACCGTTTCGATAATCAACCGGCGAGTCGAGCCAGCGTGGCCGATGCGCTGAATCTGTTGGAGCAGCGCATCGAATTTGCAGAGGAGGGAGGGTTTATCGTGCCTGGCGTGAGGGTTCTTGCTACCCCAGGGCATACCACCGGTCATGCATCGTTGCTGGTAACAGCGGGCAAGGAGCGTGTTATTATTCTCGGCGATATCTTCCATAGTGCTGTGCAGATCGAGCATCCCGAATGGACCAACTCTTTGGATGGTGGCGATCCCGAACAGGCAAAGGTCACTCGCAGGCAGATGCTTCAGGAACTCGCGCAACCTGCGACAACAGGCGTTGCGACCCATGTCGCCAATTCCGTCTTCCTAAAAGTGGCTGCCACGCACAATGGATTTCAGCTTTTAGAAAGATGAAAAGGCTGTCTTGATCATTTATATGTGTGTGTGAATTGTATGACCAGCCTCTCTCAACGTCATGATTGCCCGCGACAGGTTGCTCTCTTTGACGAGGACATAATCGGTGTCGTAGGTTGAGATGGCAAAGATACCGATATTGGCCTCGGCGAGCGGGATTGTGACAGAATTAAGGATGCCCACCAGCGAGAAGGGGAAGGGACCGTGCAGCTTGAAGCCGCGCCAATGGCTATCGGCCTTTACATCATCGGGAACAGCTTCCATTGAACAGACGAGCGAAAGCTCATCATTTGTATTGGTCAGAGAGAAGAAGGTAGCCGTTGGCAACCACTGCGGCAAGGGCGTTCCAGGCTCAAAGCGGCAGATAGCCAGGGTTTCGGGCAGCAGAGAGAGGGTCAATGGCACAATGCTCATGGTCTTTTTCCTTTTCTACGTTGACTATCGATAGTATAGTCATGTCTGTACAACTATTTGCAAATAGAATGAGGAGAAATCGCGCATGCTGGCATACGTGTTCTGGCACTGGCACAATTCACAGATTGACACCGACAGTTATCAGGAAGCGTTAAAGGGGTTTCACCAGACGCTTTCGGCACATAAACCCGCTGGTTTCCACTACTCTAGAGTATTACAGATGGAGCGTTTTCCCTGGTTGGGGCGCGAAGAGGAGACGTATGAGGACTGGTATATCGTCGAGAATATGGCGGCGCTCGATCCATTAAATGAGGGTGCGGTCGGCGGCGTGCGCCTGGAACCACATAATCGCGTGGCCCGCTGGACGGAGGGAGGCACAGCTGGACTCTATAAGCTGCGTTCAGGCGAGGAGCTACTGCCGCTTGTGCGCTTCTCCTACAGATTTAACAAACCGGCAGGGCTGAGCTATGCCGTGTTCTATGATCTGTTGCAGCCCATAACTGAGCAGCAGGCCGGTAATCTCTGGATACGCCAGATGACGCTGGGACCCGGCCCCGAGTTCTGCTGGCAGAGCGCCGAAGAGACCACACTCCCCGATGTGTTGCAGGCAACGAAGCTACCAGTGCAACAGATCTGGCTAAGCGCCCGATAAATGTTAATATAAAATATTAAAATAACCGTATTGCACGTATTATATGGGAATGTTTTATCATTTTCATATAATACGTGCAATACGGTTATTTATCCTTTTGATCTTATGCTCCGTTGCTCATGGATGGTGATGTATATGGTTCATGAGCGGGGCGGTTTTTCTTCTGGTATCGCTGTCGGACGAGGCGAAGGGGAGGCCGCCTTTGAGCCAGTCGCCCATTCCTCCGCGCACTGCCACCGCTGATCGCCCGGTTGCGGCAACCATGCTGGCGGCGATGCTGGCGCGATAGCCGGTATGGCAGATCGTCATAATTGATTGATCCGTCGGCAATTCGTCCATGCGTAGCAGCAACTCGGCGATGTGAATATGCATCGAACCTGGAATGTGGCCCCGGCTCCACTCGTCGTCGCGGCGCACGTCAAGCACTAGAAACGGTTCGTTGCGCAACAGGCGCTTATAGAGCGTCTCGATATCAATGGTATCGATCTCGCTGGTGGGCAACGCGGCGGTTTTCCACTGGGCGACGCCTCCATCCAGATAGCCCTCGATGCGCTCATAGCCGATACGGACAAGTTGTACCACCGCCTCGCGCCGTCCCGCCTCATCCTCGATCAGCAACATCAGGGGCGTATTGAAAGGTAGTAACCAGCCGATATAGGTGGCAAAAGGATCGCTCAGCGCAAAGTTGAGGGAACCGAGAATATGGTCTTCGGCAAATGCCTCGTTGGAGCGACCATCGATCAGGTAGACGCCCTGGCGCATGCGCTCGTAGACCTCGTAGGGATTCAGTGCGACGGGCGAGGGAATATCACCCATAATACGCGGTCCCGTACGATTAATGGGGGCTATGTATTGATAGTAGGATGGATAGGCGGTGTAGCCGGCGAGTTGCCGCGCTACAAACTCATCCTCGCTTTTGGCCCGCACAACGGGATTTTTTGAGCGTTCCAGTCCGATAGTGGTGCTGCGAGCCGTGTTGTTGCTGCTGGTGGAGAGGCAGAACGAGCCGGCCCCGTGTGTAGGATAGACCATGACCTGTTCGGGCAGCGTTGTGAGCAGGCGCTGTAACGACTGATATTGCTGACGTGTGAGCGTGATGACCTGTTCTTCGCCAAGCAGGTCGGTACGTCCGGCCCCTCCCACAAGCAGACTGCCGCCGCTGAAGAGCGCTTCGGGCTGCTCTGAGTCACGTGGAAAGAGCAAATAACTGATATGTGCGGGAGTATGTCCGGGTGTTGCCAGCGCTTGAAAAGTAAGATTGCCAAAGGAGATGTGATCGCCTTCGCGGACAGGGGTAAAGGGATAGTGCAGGGGATCGAGTCCGCTGGCAACGATGGTCGCGCCTGTCCGGGCCGCCAGTTCGCGAGAACCTGTGATATAGTCGTTATGAATATGGGTTTCCAGGACATGCGTTATACGCACATCCGCACGGTTGGCCGCTTGTAGATACACATCGACATCACGACGTGGATCGACTACAGCCGCGTTCCCGCTCGCTTCATCCATTATTAAATAGGATTGGTGTCCCAACCCTTCAACGACAAACTGTTCAATCTTCGCCATCATCGGTCCTTTCACCCGCCAGTGAGGATGCCTGAGAATCACGGGACATTTCAGGGGGGAACAAAGGCCACGTCGCCCTCTATGATTTGCGCTATAAAAATCATTATAACGTAAATTATAGGATACTGGAAGCCCTGCTTGCTCCCCCATAGCCATTTAGAGTCCGGCATCCTCGGAGACCAGGAGCGTAAAGGCAGGCCAGTCGGCGGTGCCTTTGCCTCTGGCGATACCACTTAGCAGTCGATCATGAACAAGGCTGGCAAAGGGCATAGGCACCTTCGCATCTTCGGCAGCATCGAGGACAAGGTTGAGATCCTTGAGGCCCAGGCGCATCTGGAAGCCGGGAGTGAAGCGCCTCTCAGCGATCATCTTGCCATAGTTTTGATAGATGGGGCAGTCAAAAGAGGTCTGACCAAACATCGACATCACGGTGCCGCGATCAATGCCGTTCTTTTCGGCCAGAGTGAGCGCTTCGGCCATCGCTTCCATTGCCGAGGCGATCATAAAATTGCCACAGAGCTTGACGATATTGGCGCTGCCGGGATCTTCGCCAAAGTCATAGATGCCCTGTCCAATGGCCTGGAGCAGCGGCTGGACGCGCTCTTTTGCGGCATCAGCGCCAGAGACGCAGACCCAGAGCTTTTGCGCCTCGGCAGCTTCGGGGCGACCAAAGACGGGAGCGGCGACATAACTACAATCTTTTTCCGCATGCATATCGGCCAGACGACGGGCCAGAGCGGGGGAAACGGTACTCAGAGAGACGTGGATGCCGCCCGGTCCCAGCTGTTCCAGCAGCCCATCTGGTCCCAGCGTGACCTGTTCCAGCGCGGCATCATCGCTGACCATCGTCATGACAATCCCGCCAGTTTCTATCACCTCGGCGGGTTGTAGTCCCTGCCGGACGCCCTCGGCAACCAGCGTCTCCGCTTTTCTGGGATCGCGGTTGTAGACATGTAGCTCGTAGCCAGCTTTGAATAGGTTGCGTGCAATCGGGAACCCCATGCTCCCAAGTCCGATAAAACCGACGCGTTCGGTCATGTCCTTTTCCTCCCTTTATGATGGCTGTTAGTAAACGAAATGATGTATACCACCAGTTCTCCCCATCAGGCAACTATGTCCCCTGTAATCCAGCCTCATCAACCTTTCTACACCGTATCATTACCGTTCGCTGGCTTGCAAGCTCTTGCTTTATAAAGATGAACAAATGCTTCCCCTGTCGTAGCCGCGCGGGGTTATGGCCGAAGGGGTGATGGTTGGGTAAGGTGGTGGAGGGGGGCTACAAGAGCGCGGGAAGGACCACCCCAACCA
>JAICIM010000486.1 GCA_025928885.1 Ktedonobacteraceae bacterium
CAGCAGCGTAGATGAGCTGGTTAAAAGAATAAAGATGGCTTCCAGGCGGAAACGCAAGGCCCAGAAGATGGCAGCTAGCCCCACTGTCTGTGGTACAGCCCACGTGGGGAAACCAATCTCCGAGACACTAAAAAAGAACTTGCGTAACCAGGGCCAGCGCCGCTTCTGCAGTTGCGCCGTAATGCTCATATCGCCGGGGAACAGATCGGTGCGACGCGCAAACAGCGAGAGCATGATCAAGCCCGAAAGCAGCCAGAGATAGAAGGCCAGGAACATCGTTCCACGCGAAACAGCACGCCGTCCAGAGACCGAGGTCTGAGCTGCGACACGCTGGGCCTCATCAACCACCGGCTTGACATTCTGCTCAACCCTGGTGGCAATCTCCGGCAAATTGACCGTCGGCTGCCCTCCCAGCGGTGGTTTGCCTGCGAGATTGGTTTTCGTTGGATCATTGATATTATTTGACATACAACGGGCCATTCTCCTCTCGTTGTTCGTGGCTCTTGCTCTCTTTCGGATTGCTGACCTTGTGATACAGTTCTCGCTTTTTCGCCTGCTTGTCGAGCAGATTCGGTCCCTGAGCCACTCTCTTTGGCACGCGCATCCGTAATGCTCCTGGCAGCACGACAATACTGGCCGGGGTATGCCCGATCGGTACGCCATCAGCATGCAACACAACCGGCTCGGCGGCACGATTGACCACATCGATAGTGATCGAGCGAATCTTGCGCCGCACCACCTTTGGCTCAAGCATACGCCGTCCCTGACTGATCGATATAGCGTGTTGAATATACTCAAACTTGCTGAAATTCGTATAGATCAGGGCATCCAGCAGGCCATCATCCATCACCGCACGGGGAGCAAAGCGCAGCCGTGCGCCATAATAAGGTGTATTACACACGCTGATCTGGATAGCTTTATATAATCGAGTGCGCCGCCCATCAAATACGATTTGAAAGCGCGGCGGTTGAAAGGCGAACAGCGTACGCAGCCCCTCTACGATGCCGTGCAGCGTGGACAACAGGCCATATTGCTTGATCTCTTCGGCGGCGGGAAAGAGGGCTGCCTCCAGCCCAACGCCGGCCACCTCCAGAAAGACATGCCCATTTATTCTACCCACATCGATCTGCCGTGTCTCCCCTTGAGCGATGATAGCGCACGCCTCCTCAATCGCTTCGGGTATCTCCAGGCTACGCGCAACATTATTCATCGTTCCCAACGGAATAATTGCCAGCGTACATTCGGTCTCTAACAATCCACTGGCAACTGCATGCAACGTCCCATCACCACCAGCCGCAACAACAATATCGACCTTCTCCTCCGCTGCCCGACGAGCAAGACCATTCCCCGCATCTTCAGGGGTGGTATACCATACTTCTGGCTCAATGTTATATCGCTGTAAAGCGGCTATAATCGCAGCTTCATGATCCTCTGGTCCACCGGAATTGGTGGCCAGCAACGATGCGCCAGAGGTAGGGTTGAGAATCAGCACAGTACGCATGAAAACATCTCCTGGTCTCCTTCCAACACAAGATCTCCCCCGACAAAGAACTTTATGGGCAGGAGATCCGTTTGTTGTGGCGATGGCGTTCCGAATTCCTTTTCAATACACGGACCGAGGAGCAACATTGTGTCAACGTTGCCTGCACTTGTTTGTAACACGCAGACACTGCCGAGTTCGTCTCAGAGCGCCTGGGTCCGCCAGTGATAACTCCTATATTATGCTCATCTCAACAAGCAAGAAGGCAAGCGAACGCATCAATGGAGAAAATCAGACACCGGGCGGCTAACAGGAAGAAGCTACCATCATTCGGGGGATTCAGGATGGATAGGCAAAAAAGATGTAGAACGTCCCATATAATCCTGTGATACTTGCTTTAACAGGCGCTTCCAGACGCTAGAAATAATACGCGCGTCCTCCTGATACAAAAGATACAGATCGTGAATCAGGCGCGTATCGGCAGAAGTAAGAGCAGGACGCTGCCTGCATGCTTCAATTTGCTCTTCTATATCGTCGGGGAAGAATAGCTCGTCTGACTCCACCATAGCAGATACCTCACAATTACTGCTTTCCATAGGTGACTCGTAAAAAGTTGAGCGAACGCGAAAGCCAGGCGCGAATCGTTCCCTCGCGGCGGTCGAGATGGCGGGCGATATCGATACAGCGCATATTGGCCGCAAAGCGCAGGCGTAATACCTCTTGCTGATGCTCAGGCAGATCGGCCAGCCACTCATAAAGTTGCTCGTGCTCCTCCTGGCGCAATACAATCTTTTCAGGAGCGCGATCATCGTCCTCATACAGCGCTTCTGCTGCAAATTCCAGCGAAACAGCCGGACGGCGACGCACGCGCCGATGATAGTCGATAAATTTATTATGAGCGGTCCGGCGCAACCAGGCCAGTTGCTGGCGCTCGTCCAGTTGCAAAAATGATGCGCGGTGCTCCAGAGCAGCGAGAAAAACATCAAGCAGCACGTCTTCCGCATCCTCTACAGAGGGTACGTGTCGTCGTACATAAGCCAGTATCGCTGGCGCATAGCGCTGATACAGGACCGCAAGCGGTGGTTCGGTTTCAGTAGCCTGTTGTTCTAGTTGTAGCATCCTACTCCCCTATTACCTACAAAAATTCTGGTCTCACTTTACTTATCGCACCAGAACGAAAAATGCTACATGCCAACGAAAAATGCATCTATACTATAACTATTGGGGGATTGCTGACCCGGGAGTCCGATTATACTGGAATGGGGCCGTGCAGCACTATGTTCATTTCGTCCATAGGTCTCTTTTCCGCGCTTGTGAGAGCACACTATCTCAGGTAATATGTGTTTTAGAATAGCGTTATTACTTTGAAGTATTGTAATTTCTTGATGAAGAAGGATTTTTCATGACCTCAGAGAATGAACAATTTCTCCTTCAACTGGCTCAACGCATTGCTCAGCAGGAAAGAAAGGTTGTGAAAGAAATTCGGGAGCTGGCGGGAACAGAAGAAAATTACCTGCTTATTATTCGCGAGTATGGGCGCGTTCAGGAGCAGGTCATACGTGCTCGCTACCTTCAAGCCAGCGCCACACTTACCCTCGCCGAATGGCTCACAACCGTCGTTTATTTCCACTGGCGCTGTGCCTACTGTCAGGAGAAACCATTTCAGGTCTTACACCACTTCACACCTCGCTCCCAGGGTGGCACCAGTTCGGATAATTGCGTCCCCGCCTGCTACAGTTGCGCCCGCTCCAAAGTGCATAAAAACGCGCATGTCAAAAGTTACCTCGATCGGATGAAAGAGCGTTCATGATTCTTTAAAGCTCTGCATGTCTCGATAACAGGATATCTATATATGCTTGTAGCCGCATTTGAGTGAGCACATCCTCATAGTTTAATCTTCATAATCTTGTAATACTTTTATTATTTGATAATATCAATATGGGTACTTTGCCTATTATTTAGATTTTTCACCTAGATTTTGAGCAAATTTTTAGATCGCTATACGAGGAAAGAGTGGCTTTAAAGAATTCCTACACTTTTTTTACAGTTTCTTGCATGCTTTCTTCATGAAACTTCAATAATGGACTGCTATGCTAACAACAATACAGAACAGGCTTCTTTCTTAACTCACAGAGAGGCAAGACTATATCATATGAGTCACTTTGATATGTGGAGGCAATCGCGGTGAAAATACCCGAATTGACTATACAAAATCCATCTTCAACACCCCCATCGTCTTCTCTTCCACCATCAGCTACGCGCCCCTGGCATCGCTGGGCGTTGGGCGCGATCCTGGTGCTATCTGCTTTTCTCAATTTCTATCGTCTGAATCAAACGGGCTATAACAATAGCTATTACGCCGCTGGCGTAAAAAGCATGACTATGAGCTGGCATAACTTCTTTTTCGTCTCGTTTGATCCAGGCGGTTTCGTGACGATCGATAAGCCGCCGCTGGGCTTCTGGATACAGGCGGCCAGCGCGAAGCTCTTTGGCTTCAGCGGATGGAGCATCCTGTTCCCCGAAGCTCTGGCCGGCGTGCTTGCAGTCGCCGTACTCTATATCCTGGTGCGCCGCTCCTTTGGCCCGATCGCGGGACTGATCGCCGCGCTGGTCCTGGCCGTTACGCCGGTGAGCGTCGCGACGCAGCGCAACAATACCATCGATAGCCTGCTGGTCTTCACCTTATTGTTGAGTGCGTGGGCGCTGATACGCGCAATGGAAACAAAACGCCTGCGCTGGCTGCTCCTCTGCGCTCTGGGCATTGGTCTGGGCTTCAATATCAAAATGATGGAAGCATATCTGGTCGTACCGGCCTTCGGACTTGTGTACTTGCTTGGCTCCTCACACAGTTGGGGCAAGCGCATCCTGCATCTGGCTCTGGCCCTGGTGCTGATGCTGGTTGTGTCGTTCTCCTGGATCGTCGCCGTTGACCTGACCCCGGCCTCTCAGCGTCCCTATGTCGGCTCAACGCAGGATAATTCAGAACTGAGCCTCGCTCTTGGCTATAACGGCGTCCAGCGTCTACTTGGTATGAGCTTCGGACGCGGCGGCAACGGTGACAACAGACCCGCACGCAACGAACAAAACGCCGCTCGCCCACAAACGACTCCCCAGGCAACGGCACAAAGCACACCCGATGCCAATCAACCCGGCACTCTTCCTCAGCAGGGAGGACAGCAACCGCCCAATAATGGTGGCCCCGGTGGTCCTGGTGGCGGAGGCGGCGGCATGTTTGGCACAGGACAGGCTGGCCCGTTGCGCCTGTTTACTGAAGGAGAATTATCGGGCCAGATTGCCTGGATGCTGTTGTTAGCGTTTATTGGTCTCGTTGTGGCCTGCTGGCAAGAGCGGGTTCGCCTGCCGCTGAGCAAACAACAGCAGGCGCTTGTCCTGTGGGGCCTCTGGCTGCTCACCACCTATGGATTTTTCAGCGTGGCCGGGTTCTTCCATCCTTACTACCTGATTACAATGGGACCGCCGATCGCTGCGCTGGTTGGCATCGGGCTGGTGACGCTCTGGAAAGAGTATCAACACGGCGGCTGGCGAGGCTGGCTGCTACCTCTCGCACTGCTTGCGACAGCTGCCGTACAGGTCTACCTGCTGCTGGGCTATTCGACGCAGAGCAACGTCCTCACGCCTATCGTCCTGACGCTCAGTGCGCTGGTGGCTGTGATCCTCGGCATCGCCCGGCTCTTTGACGGCATACGCGTCCCCTCGCTCGTGCGCACCGCCACAACTATTGGCCTGCTGGCCGTGTTGATTGCGCCGACAACCTGGGCCACAATTACGATTATGGGCGGCGGACAGGATCTGCCCAACGCTGGACCATCGCGCGGTGGCATGTTTGGTGATGGTCCTGGTGGCAATGGACAACGTGCATTTGAGCGTGCCAACGGCAGATACGGCACAGCAAATCGTCAGGGCAACACGCAGCAGGGAATGCCGCCCACAAAC
>JAICIM010000062.1 GCA_025928885.1 Ktedonobacteraceae bacterium
GATGCAGGTAGCCGCTCAACTCGGCCTCTAAATAGTCCTTTTGAGACGTCTTAAGGGGCGAAGCGAACTCGTACAAAAAACTCCTGGCCATTACCGAGTTCAACCCGGCTTCACGCAACATGTGGCTCCAGCCGTAAGGGTAGGCAACCCCGTTCGGCAGCGAACTGCGCCAGTTGGCGAACATCTGTGCGTGTGCAACCCCTAGCCGTCCCTCCAGATCTGGATCGCCCAGGCCCGCATCAAAGGGGAGGAAGTGCAGGGGCAGTCCACCCTCGCGCAACACGACGCGCCCGCCTGGTCGTACTACTCGTGCGAGTTCGCGTACCCCGGCAACTTGATCGCTCAGGCCATGAATAACGCGGCTACACCAGACAAGATCAAACGAGTCATCCTCGAATGGCAGATGCAGCACATCGCCCTCCTGAAATTGTATTTGTCCGGCCACGTCTGCCTCTTTTCCTTGACTCCGGCCCCACTCGATCAATTGGGGGTTGGCATCCAGCCCGACCACTTCACCGCCTGACCCGACCGCCCGGGCCAGGAGTCGGGTCATGCCACCACCACCACACCCGGCATCCAGCACTCGACTCCCCGATGCAAGCTGGAGCCACGCAACAATGTCTCTATCGAGTGGCGCAAAAAAACGGTCGGAGCGATCCAGAAATGCTGACGTTCCCGTATGTTTGTGATTCTGCAGATCGTCTTGCTCCGCTGTGTGTTGATGGGTATCCTCATGGCTCATATCTGATATATCCTTTCTCATAAAAGACTTTATAGACTCGCAATATCTACAATAAAGTTAAAAAAACACGCAGCTGCGTTCACACCAGCGAAATTTTCACCCATCGCTCCTTTCTATTCCAGACTCATTGAGTCTATAATAAATGAGAAAAGGGGATGTTGTCAAGCGTTGCGATGGATATCCCTGGTTAAAGTACAGGGAATTCTTCTTTCTTCGGCGGCATCAGCTATCCCGTCGGGAAACCGCACCGCTTGACAAATACGAATTTCGCTGGCTACTATTGTTACAGATCCAGTCGGTTTTCCAGGCCGATATGCCCACATATTTCTCCCATCTACCAGTTCCTGGCAACTAGAAAGAGACACACATGGCTCGTATTCAGTTTGGTTGGAATATCCCATTTGAAAGCGGTGAGAGAAGCCGCACTGAACAACTCTCCGCCTATAAACAGGGGTTGGATATCATTTCCGGCCATTTCACATCCGCCTGGATGGGCGATCATGTACAATTTGGCGAAAAAGGCGTGCTTGAAGCATGGACCGCTATGAGCTATCTGGCCGCACGTGCTCCAGACATTCAGTTTGGACATCTGGTTCTCTGCCAGCTTTTCCGCAATCCCGCGCTGCTGGCAAAAATGGCCGCAACCTTCCAATATATGAGCGAAGGGCGCTTCATCCTGGGCCTGGGTACTGGCTGGCATCAAGAGGAATGCGATGCCTATAATTTTGAATTTCCCACCCCTGGAGTACGCATTGAAGAGTTAGATGAAACGCTCCAGATCATCAAGGCATTATGGCGCGAAGATCATGTGACCATTGAGGGCAAGCATTATCGCGTGAAAGATGCGAACTGCCAACCCAAACCTGACCCCATTCCTCCTATCATGGTTGCCGCGTTCCAGCCACGCATGATGCGTCTCACCGCCCGCCACGCCGACTGGTGGGTGACGCAGGGAGCAAACATCCCCAAAATCAGCGCACAGACCGAATCTTTAAATACGGCCTGCAATCAGCTTGGGCGCGATCCGGCAAGCGTCAAACGGCTCCTGCAACTGGGTTGTTATTGTGCTCCAACTGAAACAGCACTCAAAGAGGTCATCGGCGACAAAGAGGTCAACCGGGATTGGTCGCTTGCAGGCACGCCTGCACAGGTGGCAGAGCAGTTGCGCCCATTCATTGATCTTGGTTTCGATCACTTTATCATCGATGTCAGCGACTTTCCAGGACTCACCACGCTGAAAACATTAACGCACGAAGTCTTGCCGCTGCTCAATCGCTGATATGCAGGGCAACCAGACAGAAAAGAGGCATGACCGGTGGTAATGGCGATCATGCCTCTTTGATGGGCGCCCCTACGCTGTGGGGGGCAAGTTATTGGCTTTGCGGAACAATTGGAGGAACTGGTCCCCACGCACAACGGAGTAGTTGTCTCCGAGCTTCTGGACGATGGCTGCTTCGTCGGTCGGCGTCAGGTGCCAGGCATCCAGCAAGACCGAGATAAACATGGGCGATTTGCCATCCCAGGAGGCGGCAAGCTGCTGGATCTTCTGAAGACCGCCATCCTGATTGCTGATAATCACCTGCGACGAGACGGGCAGCGTCTTATCAACGATGACGGTTGTGCTGGTCGGATTATCGCCGCCATCGTTGTAGTAGAAGATGCCTTGCGGGCGCATATCGCGATGATAGGCCTGAGCAACGGTATCGGTCAGCGACGGCGTGAGATCGAGGGCAAAGAGGAGATTCATGCCTGTTTTGCGCATGTACGCTCCCGATTGGCCCAGATAGCCATCCAGGCTGCTCTGCGGCCAGAGCGACGGATAAAAGTAGCCGTTGCCGGATGGTGCCGCAACCAGTAGATCGTTCTTCGTGGCGGTTTGTTGATAGTAATGCAGGATGAAGGGCGCGGCATCATAAAGGGCCGGATCGATCGACCAGTTGAGCGGCACGCTGCCCCGCGCGGCATCATCCCAGAGATAGCGCAAGCGGTGTTCGTCGTATTGCAGATTATCCCCATCGCTCACGGTCAGAGTGACGTAAATCTTGTTTTGCAGTTGGGGAGTAGCAGGTGCGGGTACAAACGGGCTAATCGGAGCATGCGCACCGGAAAAGACCGTCAGATTGTGAAAGTAATCGGCGGCAAACACTTCTACGGCATGCTTTGAGGTGAGCGAGACCCCGCTGCCCTCATTATCAAACCAGCCCAGATAGGGCGTGCCGGGCTGCACCGACGAGAGCAGCTGCGTGAACAGCGCCGCCTCATCTGTGTTCGCGGTACGCAGCCAGAAGACCATAGCCCGATTCGCCACCGCGTAATCCCTCAACAGTCCACCGGCCACCACCTGCTGATCAGAAGAGAGCGGGGGCTGGACGTTGGAGGCCGAGACGAGAAACTCGTTCCACATCTCAACGGAGACGACGAACTGCTTGGTGCCTGCGGGCGGCACGAAGCGATAGATGAAAAAGTTGCCGCCATCCGCAAAGCGGTGCATAGACGGGTTGCCGGAATCGCACTGGGAGTTTCCGTGATCGGTAATGTACTGATCCTCCTGCGAGGTGCAGGGGGTAAACTGAGCAACAGTCTGCCCATCGGCCTTCGCCGTCACTTGCAATACCGATGGTCCCCAACCGTCCTGTGGATAGGCATCCTGAAAACGGAGATAGATGGCGGAACCTCCCAGGTAGCTCGACAGGTCCAGATCATAGACCGCGCGGTTTGAGCTATCGGTCACGGGTTGCGAAACCTGCTTCACAGTCTGGAAGTTTTTCCAGTTATCGGGGGGGATCGTGATGCTTGTGCTGGCCGGTATTCCGATCAACATGCGATGAGTTGTCTGGGACCAGAGATTCTGCACTTCCCAGGTATAGGCATCGAGCGCTGTGCTGAACTTTCCGCGCAGATCGCTAATTACTGGCAAATTATACGGTGCGGCCTCAAGTTTGGTTGCTAGATCGGGGCTGACCGCCAGCCCATCGCGCAGGCCAGCCAGCGTGACGGCGACATTCGAGGTGTCCAGCAGATTGGGATCGTAAATAATGACACCTTTGACCTCATGCACATACTTCGTCATCACTTCCCAGGGATCGTTATGCATAACGTAGGGAAGGTTGAGATTCTTGAGCCAGGTAGTAGATTCTTCGTCAGCACCCGTCTGGAACAGATAGAGGCGCGGCTCCTGCCGATTGACGATTCCCTCCAGCGTCGAAAACGTCAGCGCCATATTGGTTGAGGACTGGCGCAGATCCACCACATCTAACGCACGTGGCTGCGCAAAGGTTGGCAAGACCTGATTGGGAGGCCAGTAAACTCCTCCATTGGCCGCATGATACGTAGCGGCAGCAGCAGACAGGGGTGCGCTGAGGCCGGCGAACCCCAGGCTTACCATCACTAACAAGAGCAAACGTACACTTACAGACACAAGAGTTCCACGAAGGACCTTCAACATGCGGTTCCCTCCTCACGAGATTCACTACGCAGACAACAGGTAGACATCCGTATCTCCTGGCCTCCCTATCTGCCAGGAGGTCCTCTAGTGATATCTCTTATCAGTGTACCCGGCTCACCATAGCCTGCACAATAGCAAAATGCGACATCTTAGTAAGAAAAAGCGACACATGTACATTCAAGTAGTATTGCGATAAAGATTTTATTGACGGGAAATAAGTAAATTACATCGGTTATGTATTACTGGTAAGATGATATATTATATTGCCAGTTGATTGATAACGAGAAGTGAGCAAACTAAAACATTACCGTACCGCATAGAAAGATATCTCTTCTACCATCAGCTATTATAAAATAGTCAATTTGAGCAGCGAGGAGGCGATCAGGGATGCGGAAACAGAAGATTTTATGGCGTAACGGGCAAGGAGGAGGCTTATGAGAACATGGTCAGAGAAACCTTTCATACAATTCGGAGAGGCAGTACTGGAAGGGGTTTCGCAGGTATTTTTTCAGAAAAACTGGATTACAGGTCTGATCTTTCTGGTTGGCATATTTCTGGGCAGTGTCCTGGCCGGTATCTATGCTGTACTGGCAGTCATTACGGCCACGATTACAGCACTTCTGCTGGGTATTTCATATGACGCTATCAAACAGGGGCTTTATTCATTCGCCGCGTAAAACTGCTGCCTTCAGGTATGGGGATATGAGCGGCGTTCCTTCTTTGGGGATGGTGAGGAATAGTATTGATGTCTCTCGATTGACATAACTATGTCCATTCTATAGAATGCGAATATGAGTGAGACAGACAGAAGCAATAATACTGGCTATTTTTCCTGCCACTCTCATGTAGTCTGGTGTCCGCGCATATCGGCGCAAGGTCTTCACCAATGGGATTGATGAGCGTTTGAAGCAAGTCATCATCGAAGGATGAAAGCCGGGTGAATGCTGAGAGAGAAGAGTTGGAAGTCATGCCCGATCATGTACATCCGGAGGTCGAGCGTTGACCCCCAATATGGGATTCATCGTCTCATCAAAGCACTGGGGGCCGATCCTCTCGCACCTTGCCGCAGGAATACCTATCATTGTGTATCCGTATGTCCTCACTGTGGACCAATTCGTATTTTGTGGCGACGAAAGGTTTCGCACCACTTGAAGGTATCAAACATTCCATTCAGGAGCAAAAGCGTGTCTAAAGCAAAAGATCCAGCACCACCGAAAAAGGAAAAGCAGGCACGCGAACCAAAAGACCCCAATCTGCGCTGTCGAGCCTATAAGTTCAGGCTGTATCCGACGAAGAAACAGGTGGGCAAGCTCGAATGGATGCTGCGCCGTTGTAAAGAACTCTATAATGCCGCTCTGCAAGAACGGCGAGACGCCTATAAGATGTGTGGGGTTTCCGTCTCCTACCAGATGCAGACCGAGCAGTTACCCGCCATCAAAAAGCTACGTGAAGAGTATCAAGATATCCATAGCCAGGTGCTTCAAGATGTGTTGAAGCGGCTCGATAAAGCGTTTCAGGCATTCTTTCGGCGCGTGATCAATGGCGAAACCCCAGGCTATCCCAGGTGGAAAAATGGCGACGAGAACCCCCGCCACCTGCGAGAAGAGGAAGTAACGATTGCTGCCGCTCATCGCAAGATTCACCGATGCAAGGAGGGGAGCCATCGCCGACACCGTGCAAAGAAAGAGTTGTCTCGCCTCTCTCGTAAGGTGCGCAATCGGCGACGTGACTTCCATCAGAAGCAATCACGCAAACTCGCCCGGCAATATCAGGTCATTGTGTTTGAAGACCTCCAGATCAAGAATCTGACGGCAACTCCCACACCCAAACAAGATGACGAGACTGGCGCATACCTCCCTAATGGGGCAGCGGCCAAAGCGGGTTTAAACAAGTCTATACTAGATGCAGGATGGGGCGGCTTTGTCCGACCCTGTAGCCGCAAAGCGGAAGAGGCTGGCGGCACAGTGGTCAAAGTTGCGCCCCATTTCACCACCCAGGTCTGTAGCGAGTGCGGCGTGGTGGTCCCCAAAGACCTCTCTGTTCGCTGGCATAGCTGCTCAGGCTGCGGAGCGGAGCTAGACCGAGACCATAACGCCGCCATCAATATTCTGCGTCGCTATCAGCAAAGCAAATCTCTTGGGGCTGGAAGAGTCCCACAGAAGCCGGTGTCCTTGCGTGGAGAGGAACCCATTCTGTAGAAGCCCTCGTCGCCGAGACGTGGGGTGCTTCACATGACGATGGTCACACACCACCTCAATCCCAATAACCCTGAAGATGTCGCATTTGTCAAAAGCCGTATTCGCGGAGAGACCATCGCCGCAGAGGATGTCCTGCACGACCTGGGGGCGCTCAGTATGTTTTCCTCAGATTCGCAGGCAATGGGGCGTGTCGGTGAGACCGTGACCAGATGTTTTCAGACAGCCGATAAAATGAAGCGCATGGTAGGCAAACTCAAGGAAGATAGTGACCGCAACGACAATTTCCGGGTGCTGCGCTATCTGGCAAAATTGACGATCAACCCGGCTATCACGCATGGTATCTCGCATGTGCTTGGTTCTTTAGAGAAGGGCAAAATGGCTGATATCGTGCTGTGGCCGACAGAATATTTCGCGGTCAAACCCAAAATGGTGATCAAAGGCGGCTTGATCAACTGGTCCATGCTCGGCGATCCTAATGCTTCGATCCCCACACCAGAGCCGGTCACGTATCGCCCCCAGTTTGGTGCATTGGGGAGAGCAAACAGCAATACCAGCGCCGTCTTTCTGTCGAGGGCCGCTCTAGAGCTTGGCGTTCCTGAAAAGCTGGGTCTAGCAAAACAGGTCTTCGCCGTCAAAAATTGTCGCAGCCAGAAGAAGAGCAACATGATACGCAACAGCGCCATGCCAAAAATCGATATCGATCCCGAAACGTTTAAGGTCTACGTGGACGGCGAACTGGCAACTGTGAAGGCTGCCGAGAGCCTCTCGCTGACACAGTTGTACTTTATTGTCTAGCTGAGAGCCGGAAGTGAAGGGAACAGGGATATGGCACACAGGCCAGAACTTTTCGCTGGAGAGCAGATGCTTGCCTTTCTCTCTAGCCTGCAATTAGCCGACTCATTCTTCCCGGGCGGGCTATATACGCTTTCGCATGGCTTAGAGATGTTTGTTCAGGATGGACGCGTGGAGCGGGAGACGTTAGAGCCGCTGCTGTGTGATTATCTCCGCTATAGCCTGGGGCCTGCCGATGGGGTGGCTCTTGCCTGTGCGCACCGGGCATTTGAGACGGGGGATCTTGCGCTGGCCGAGCAAGCTGATCGCAGGCTAACAGCGGTGAAGTTGCCGCGAGAGGCGCGGGCCGCTTCCATGCGGGTAAGGACATCAGGTATTGTCGATCAGCACCCTGCTGGTACAGTCTGACCTGCTCCAGCACTACTACGAACGCATCAAGCGCGGGGATGTTCCGGGAAATCATGCCGTTGTGCTTGGCCTCACAATGGCGGCGCTCACGATTCCACGCGAGACCGCTCTGGCTGGTGAACTGTATGCGTTCACATCCAATACTATCGCATCCGCCGTACGCATGACGTTGATCGATCATAGAATAGCTCAATTGATCCTGCACAGGCTGAAACCGGTAATTGTTGCAGTGACCGCTGAGTGTCAACAGAAACGTGTTCAAGATATCGGTGGTTGTGCTCCACTCATCGATATCATGGCGATGCGCCATGAGCAGGCTGAGATGCGGCTTTTTATGAGTTAAACCGTTTTTGCAAAGAGATGGGAGAAGGCAATGGAACAACATATTCCCAGGATTGGCATTGGTGGGCCTGTTGGTTCGGGCAAGACGGCCTTAATAGAAGCGCTGGTTCCCATCCTCATAGCCGATGGACACAGGCCGGTCGTCATTACCAATGACATTTTCACGCAAGAAGACGCCATGCATGTCCGTCGCACGCTTGAGGGGGTTCTCGATCCAGAGCGGGTTGCAGGGGTAGAGACGGGTTCATGTCCTCATTCGGCAGTGCGTGACGATCCTTCGATGAATCTCGCAATGGTTGAGGAGATGACGCAACGTTTCACCGACGCAGATATCGTCCTGCTTGAGAGCGGTGGGGATAATCTGACGCTCACCTATAGCCCGGCTCTGGCGGATTACTTTATCTTCGTGATCGATGTTGCACAGGGAGATAAGATTCCGCGCAAGCGGGGTCCCGGAGTGATGAACAGTGATCTGCTGGTCATTAATAAGGTGGACCTCGCCCCCTATGTACGGGCCAGCCTGGAGGTGATGGAGCGAGATGCCAGGCTCGTGCGCAGCGGCAAGCCGTTCATTTTTACCAACTGCCTGACCGGCGAAGGTCTGCGCGATGTAGCTAACCATATTGAACAGGTTATGCAGGTGTCATTGAAATGATACCAACTGAGCCAATCTCTGATCCGGCCTCGCAATGGTATACTCCGGTCGATCTGCCGGACGAGGTGAAAGCATTTGATACGCCTGTACACCATCTCGGCGTCGGCGATCCCGATAAAGTGGGGGTGCTGGATCTCGATCTTGCGCGTATCGAGGGAACGACGCGCATTACTCGCCAGGTTCAGCATGGGCCGCTCTACATCTTACAACCAATGTATATCGATCCTGCTCGCCCGGATATGGCGTTTCTCTCGGTTATTCAGCTTGGCGATGGGATGGTACAGGGGGATCGTTATCGCCTGGATGTGCATTGTGCGCCCCATGCTGCGGTCCACGTCACTACACAGGCCGCGACGAAAATTTACCGCATGGAAGAGAATTTCGCCAGCCAGATGGTGACAATCACAGCTGGGGAGGGAGCGTTTGTCGAGTATCTCCCTGATCCGGTAATTCCATTCCGTGATTCGCGCTGTTATCAGCGGATTCGTCTGTACGCGGACCCAACGGCGCGTGTAATCTATGGGGAAATCCTGCTGCCCGGTCGGGTGGCACATGGTGAAGCCCATGCCTACACGCTCTACTATACCGACGCCGAAATCTATGATCCAGCGGGAAGATTGCTCGTAGCCGACCGCCTGAAATTAGAGCCAGCGCAAGGTTCTCTCCATTCACCAGGAAGGCTGGGGGAATATAATGTCATTGCGACATTCTTTATTCTGACAGGCGGCACATCCAGTAAAGAGGTGCAAGAGCGCCTGTATGCTGCTCTGGATAGTTATGGTGACGTGCTGATGGCCGCAAGCGAACTGCCAGAAGGGATCGGGGTAGCCGTTCGCATACTTGGCTCAAGTTCTCTGCATACAAAGAAGGCTTTTGCGAAGCTATAGCATGAGGCCCGCATGGCACTCGTCGGTGTGCCAGCCCCCAATATGCGTAAAGGGTAAATTACCCGAGATGCACGGGCATGATTCATCATGCCCGTGCATCTCGGTTTTTTTGAAGTGTGACCGTGAGCAAGCGCTGATGCAGCCGCTCTAATGCAGCGATGGCAGCTCTCTCAGCAGCGTACTCGCCACGCTTGCGAAGTTCTGTATCATACCAGGCACAGGCAGAGATGAGTTCAAAGAATTCACAGAGTGTGATCTGTTGCAGGGTGAACGTCGGCTCTTCGCTGCTTTCTGATTGCTTGCCTGTGGGCCTTGCCAGAAGCAACATCAGCACTGATTCCGGCAAGAGATGCTCACCGAGCGTATCCATCGTTTGCCAGGTCTCATTAAGTGCATCAACGAGGAGTGCCGCATCCTCTCTATCGCCGAGTTGTTCTTGCAGCCATTGCACAGCCTGGTATCTGTCCTGCATATTCTCCCCCTTCTACATTGCTAGTGGTGTCATTCCGTTGTATGAAAGCAGAGGCATATCAACCTGTGTGATCAGGTATCGTTTGCCAGTAAGTTCCCACAGTCCATACAGGACTTGCATGGCAACCACCGGCTGCACTGGCTTGCCTTGCAGCGCCATTGCACGCACGGTATCTATGCGCAAGCCCGCAGCATGGGCAGGATGGATCGTGGAAACATGATGCTTGTTGATGAGATCGAGAAGCCGGGGATTGACGCTGCCTTGATCGATCTTATGCATTCGCTCTGCCCCATTTTTATCGTGATGTCGTTGTATCATCATGGTGTCCTTTTATGTTAATGATCGTCTTCTTTGTCACCTCATACGCACTTGGAAGCAACAAGGTCCATGAGATATGGTACTCGATATGTTGTTACACAAATTTTGAGGCGCGAAGAAAATATTCGCATGTCAGGCTACATGCTTGCATATATTGAGAGAAAATTCTATACTCACAACAGAATAGTGTGGAGGAACGTCGATGGAAGCGAAGTATTTCTGGCAAGACATGCGAGGGAGCGTCTACGGCCCGTTTAGAATGGATGAAGCAGGCAATCCACATGCCGGTGATGTGGTACAACAGTATCGGCTGCTACGAAATATCAGTCCTAAAACTCTAGGATCAGAGTTAGGGAAATCGGCTAGATGGGTGCAACTTATGGAGAAAGAAAACATGGTGCCTGAGCTTATTTCGCGTCGTAAACTCATCATCAAAGTTTTACATATCCCGCCAATTCTTTTATTCCCAAATATACTGGAGAATGATCTCATCAGGATAGATACCATATTAGATGCGAAACCAACAACCCGGGCATACAGAAATACTGTATCAGGCAGCCTTGATTTACGTTACTGCGATGAGATGCTTCAATTGTATTGGAACAATTATCATGTAAGCGGCGCTCAAAGTATGCTGCTGCCTATTGAAGAGAAGATATATATACTACAAAGCTTTACAGTTGAAGCCAGCGGCAGTGAACACAACAAAACGCTTCCCCTTCTCTGCCGGTACCATCAACTGGCGGCGCTCATTGCAGGAGAACGAGACAACTTCGAGAAAGCGCTCCCACACCTTCATCAAGCAATAGCCATTGCCGAAGAGATGCAGAATCCAGAAATGCAAGCCGTCAGCTTGTTTCGACGTGGCCTGACATATTCGGCTCAAGGCAATTTTGGGAAGGCTGCAACAGACCTCAAAAAAGCCTGCTCTTTTGAAGGTTCCATACCCATAACGTTGATCGGGCGTATCCTGCTCTCGACTGGCAAGGCAGAAGCCCGCGCCAAAAGATCAGAGAACAGCGAGATTTTGCGCTTGTTTGAGAAGGCCGAAAAAATCATTCAAAACGGCAGGAAGGAGGAAGATATGCATTTCATCAAATTGAATGAAGGGAATTATCATGAGCATAGGGCAGCAGCTTTAACTGCTATGGGAAACCTGGAAGAGGCCGCTGAGGAACTACAGGAGGCCCACGAAACTTTTCCTGCTGACCAGGCTCGCCGCCACAATAATATTGATGCAATGCAGGCAGAGTTGGCCGCAACCTCAGAAGAACATATTATTGCCGCGAGCATAGCCCTGCGTACATTTGGTGTTGCCCGGCAATTGGAAATGACGCGAAATATCAACACAATTGGCAAAGTCTATAGCCAGTTGAGACAAGGGCCTTACAGCAAATCAAAAGATGTGAAAGAGCTAGGTGAGAAGCTGAGAGAATGGGAGAAGAATAACCGTCTGCTTCACTGAGCATGGGTGAAGCGTATTTTGTGTTGCATGAAAGATCAGCAATCAGGTATCTGTTGTTTGAGAAAGTTGGTGAAAGCCATCATCTCCGCTTGATAGATGACCAGCTTTTCACGCTGTTCCGGCTCCGTCCGAAGTTCAGAAAATGCAGCGCCTTGACTGGATAAACGATAGCCCCAAATTCCACAGGAGAGTATACGCTCAAAATCAACTGTTCGATGCTTGTAAAACGCTGCAAGGTACTGATACAACAAATACTTCTGCTGTACATCTTCCTCAATGCGTATCCAGGGATAGGGAACCCCCCATCCGATATGACCTTCGCACGACATATCTGTTGTAATGCCCAGGACATTCATAGCAACTACTGTCTCCAGAATTCCTTTATCAATCTTTTTCCCTAATTTATCTGTTGCACGTGAAAAATATATAATTGCCTCAGTCCACGTCATAATGGCCTCCTCTATTTTCCATTATGAGGAGGAGAGGCAAGAAAAAGACGGAGACACAGGACTTTCGCCCTATGCCTCCGCCGCTCCCAAGAGAACTATTCCTCTTCGTCGTCTTCATCGTCTGGCACTTGCCCTGTACCATCACAATAGGGACATTTGATCGTCCCCTTTCCGTTACATGAGGAACACCTGTCCCCTTCGCTGTCAGTCCCAGTACCGCGACATGAATAACAGGTCTGATCCCCAATGCCCTTGCAACTAATGCAGTTTTTCATAGTATTTCTTTACCTTATCCTTTAGCTGGATTTGTTGTGCTAAGCAGACATTCAACCCGGGAAAGCATAACTGAAAACTCTGACCAATCCTTGAGACGCACGACTTTTGAGACATCCTCACACCAATAGTAAAGCGACTAGATCTTATTAAAGTGTAAAATGCAAAGGTAATATTATCAAGAAGCATATTGCTCCACATGAGGAACACAATGTTACTAAGCAGGCTATAATAATATATTCAATACAGGTAAATAGACATCTGCTGATCCAGGCGCGAGACAGTCGCGCAACTCCGAAATAACTTGGTTGGAAAAACTCATACATACTTCAGGGCAGATCCAGCCGCTGCTGCATATCTGGATATGTCCGCTCCGTTGGAGGGCAGCCGCCTAAAGGCAGGGTAAACGAGAAGGTCGCGCCCTCATTTTTGACCCCGCTACTATCGACCCTGATGCTGCCTTTCATGGATTCGATCAATTGTCGCGTAATAAACAGGCCCAGCCCGCTACCACGCACATCGCCATGCATATCGCGTTCCAGGCGCACGAACTTCTCAAAAATAATCGTCTGCATGTCTGGAGGTATTCCCGAGCCGCGATCGCTCACGCTGATCCGCGCCATCATGCCATCTTTGACCTCTGCCGCAATCTGAATAGCGGTATGTTCAGGGGAGTAGCGCAGGGCATTGGAGATGAGGTTATGGAGCACCTGCTTCAAACGCGTCTCATCTGCCTTCACAGTAATGGCTGGATCAATATCGATCACGACATGGTGCTGCTTTTGACGAATGAGCGGCTCAAACAGGTCAACGATCACGACCGTAGTACTTTTTAGCGGGACATCCACAATACACAAAGTGGCCGCATCAAAGCGCAGGCGGCTGGCATCCATAATATTGGCGAGCAGCACCGTCAGTTCATCACAGGCCCGACACGCTTTCGTAATAAAAGCCCGCCGCTCCTCAGCGCTCACATCTTCCATGACCTTCAACAATTCGAGATAGCCCTGCACAATGGTAAGCGGCGTGCGCAATTCATGGCTGGCCGTGGTCAGAAACGCGTCTTTGAGCTGGTCCAGTTCGCTGAGCCTGGTATAGGCAATCTGCAATTCGCGATAGAGGCGGGCGTTTTCACGGGCAATGGCGGTCTGCTCCTGGACATTGCTCAGGAGGCGCGGATAGGCTGCAGCAATCAGGCCAATCACCAGAAAAATAATGGTAGCAAGGCCAATAATGATACGCCACTGCTCATCTGAAATCAGGTGGGTATTCCAGGATGCATTAAACGTCGTCCAGATACCAAACAGACAGGCCAGCCCCCCGACAAGACAACACAGGTGCAGCACCCAGCGCGGGAGAATCAATTGACTGGCGCTCCTGGCCAGCATCCCGCGAAAGCGCACAAGCAGAATGGGCAGATCGAAAAAGAGGATGAGCATCGAGAGGCACCAGATGATATTAGTTGTTGCCAGAATGACGTTATAGATTCTAGCCGAAAATGCTGCACCAACATCGGGATAGAGCACTGGACCGATAATATACACAACAAGTGTGATGAGCATCACGATGATCGTTTGTACGTTTGTCGCCCAATAGGGGGCTGAATGGCGATTCATTCTGGTCAGGAAGGCGGGCAGGCGATAGTCCAGGGCGGCGACAAACAAAATGCGGGCGAAAGTCACGTTATAGAGGATCATATTAATTATGAAGAACGCGATGAAGATGAAGCCAACCAGCGCGGCGACAGGAGCGCCAAAGACCATATGCGCGGCGGTCAGCGTTGAATAGGGGGAGTCGGAGACCTGCTGGGGAACGACCACCATCACGCCAAACGTCCCCAGCATATAAGCAAGCAGAGCAACAAGCGGCCCCCAGCGCAGAAATAGCTTCGCCGCATCGGGCTGACGAGCTTCAGCGTTCATATTGAGCGGCACCTCAACTCCGAGCAGCGCCAGCACAATCACCCCATACAGCATAAAGGTCTGCTGACTGCCCCCAAGCGTTACAGGAGTCAAAGCAACCCGCGATGGATGGCCGCCAAGCAACCAGACAACGCCCGCAACACCAACCAGGAAGATGGCAGCACAGTACAGCGCAATGATCACTTTGGCCCATTTCATGACCGTCGCCAGGGGGAAGGTGGTCAGCCAGGCGGTGAAAAGCAGCAAGAGCAACACCACGATGCCCTGCTGCCAGGGAGTTTTGAGCCAGTTGAGTTCGTGGCCCTGAAGCTGGCGCGAGATGCCATGTATAAACGAAACAATCACGTCGCTGGCGGCAAGCAAAACGAGAACGCCCGGGAACCAGGCACAAAATCCGGCTAAAAAGCCCCATAACGGTCCCAATGCACGATGCGTCCAGACATAAATAGAACCTTCCACCGGCATAAAGCGATTGAGCTGCTCGGCCACAATAGCCCCCGGTATCAGAAAGGTCAGGACGCCAACAACCCAGTAGAAATAGGTGGCAACACCAACACCAGCCGACTGCACAATTGAGGTATTGGAAATAAATACAACGATAGCAATAAATATTGTGAGCATATCTAACGGTGAGAGGACACGGGGCAGCAACTCACCGGCACGCTGCTCTGAGCGGAGAGGATTGCCCAGAGCATTCTGCAAAATAGTAGGCGTATACAACCTCTCCGACGCATTTTTGCCGTTCATACCTACTCCCCTCGATCGAGCCAGGATAGAGCAGTGACTCGATTTTTCTAGTATAGCATCTCACAATGATACCGGTAAATAAACAGAAGATGCAAATAGCCCTATCGAGGTATACTCACGCCAGCAAGGACCGCTCCAACTCCCTCTTCAGACGCTGCCTGCTTCGAATCGGACAACCTTTGCGTGGTGCGACAAAAAGATGCTTCGAAAGCCTGCAAGCTCGCACCTATGTGCAACGATAGTTATCCTCAAGACCTGGCTCAAGAGGGCGTTTTGCATCTATACTGGCAACTATGGTGGGAGCGGTCTTTAACAGGAGCACATTGAGCACAGATAAGGAGCCAATAGATGCGCGTAAAAATGATTCTCCCCGCGTTAACCGAGGCGATCAGCCCCTATTTTCGGCCCATCAAATATTCCCTTTTCCCCCCGCTTGGTCTGGCGACGCTGGCTGGTTACCTTGACGAAGCAGATCAGGTCACTATTCAGGACGAACATGTCGAAAAGCTCGATCTCGACGATGAACCTGATCTGGTAGTCATTCAGGTCTATATCACCTCCGCTTACCGGGCCTATGAGCTGGCCGATCATTATCGGGCAAAGGGAGCTTATATTGCGCTGGGCGGCCTGCACGTCACCTCGCTACCAGAGGAGGCGGCACACCATGCCGATACCATCTTTCTAGGACCGGGAGAGGATACCTGGCCTGCGTTTCTTAGCGATTATCGACAGGGGTCTGCGGCAAAGATCTATACCTCGAAGGTACGTACGCTGGTTGGGATGCCAAAAATCAGACGCGACCTGATCAAGCGTAATCTCTATCTTGTTCCTAATTCTATTGTTGTTTCTCGCGGTTGTCCGCATGTCTGCGATTTCTGTTATAAAGAAGCCTTTTTTCAAGGCGGCAAATCATTTTATACTCAGCAAGTAGATGAGGCACTCGCCGAAATCAATCGCCTTCCGGGCAGGCACCTCTACTTTCTCGACGACCATCTCTTCGGGAATCTACGCTTCGCCGGAACGCTCTTCGACGGCATGAAAGGCATGAGGCGGCTATGGCAGGCAGCCGGGACCGTGCAATCAGTGCTGCGGCCCGGGCTGCTGGAAAAAGCGGTAGACAGCGGATTACGCAGCCTGTTTGTCGGCTTTGAGACGTTGAGCAGCTCAAACTTGCAGGAACAGCATAAGTATCAAAACCTGAATCGCGACTATCATGCGGCGATCCAGCGTCTCCACGAGCATGGAGTGATGGTCAACGGCAGTTTCGTTTTCGGCATGGACGACGATGACGCAACCGTCTTCGACCGAACCGTTGAATGGGCCATCAAACAGGGGATCGAGACTGCCACATTTCATATCCTCACCCCCTACCCAACGACCGCCCTCTACGAACGCATGGCCCGGCAGGAGCGCCTGCTCCATAGCAACTGGAATCTCTACGACACCCGCCATGTCGTCTATCGCCCGACAAAACTGGCCCCCGACGCGCTGGAGGCCGGATACTGGCGGGCTTACCGCGATTTCTACCGCTGGGGATCAATTTTTCAGGGTGCCTGGACCAAAACCCGCTGGAACGACAGGCTCCGGCACGTGGCCTATGCCACCGGCTGGAAGAAGTTCGAGCCAGCGTGGGATCTGATCATTAAGGCGAAACGGGCATCGAGCATGCTACCAGTTCTCGAAAGC
>JAICIM010000693.1 GCA_025928885.1 Ktedonobacteraceae bacterium
AAAATAACCGTTTTGGAAATTTTTTTTGGATTTCAGAGCGCGTCTTTTTCTCTTTTATGATCAGGTTCAGTTAACGCCCGGTTTGGCCTTTATCGCTGTTGTTTTCCTTCGCCCTTCTTTTTCCCGCCCCGGTTACCAAACCCACACCCGCCCCCCCCCCCAAAAACCCCCCCGCGGCTACGAACTCATTTCCCTTTAAAAGGAAAATTTCATTGCTCTTACACTAACAAAGCGGCCCGTACTATTGCACGTGGTATCGTTGATTGAAGTTCTGGCTCAATTCTGTGACGACGAGATCGCCTCGTGTTGCCAGAGCATGTATTGAGCGTGAGCCGGCTTTTACACGCTCAACTGGCCGAGCCACGAGAATTGAGCCAGAATTTCAATCCACGAGTATGAACGTAAAATGTTGCCCACGATCAAATGGGCGGAGATTGGAAACCATGCAATCTTATTTTGAAAAGCTAGCCAATACCCTCCACAATGGCCCGGCCCTGTGGATTCGCCGCGCTCCATTCCGTCGCAATCAGGCGGCGACCGGTAATCTCTTGCGCAGCGTCCGAGGCGAGAAACACCGCCGGAGCCTGAATGATCTCCGGCTTGAGCATACGCGCCTGAAGATTCTCTGGCACTTCAGCGGGGACCATACCAGTATCAGTTATGCCGCCCGGCAGTAGAATATTGACGCGAATACGCGCCTCGATTAACTCTTGCGCCCAGATGGCCGAAGCAGACTCAAGCGCCGCTTTTGATGGCCCATAGGGAGAGAAACCGCGCCGCTTCATCCCTTCATAGTTCATACTGATATTAATGACGCTCCCCTCGCGGTGCTGCTCTAACAGGTGCGTAACAACTGCCCGAGCCATATAGAATGGTCCATTGACATTCGTTTCTACGATCATCTGCCAGACCGAGGGCTGCGTTTCCCAAAAGCGCGTTGGCTCCATCAGAAAAGTAGGATTGACATACTTCATGCCGCGACCGGCGTTATTGACCAGGATATCGACGTGTCCAAACTGTTGGAAGGTCTGATCTACTACCTGTGTACACGCCTCTGGATTTGTTACATCAGCAAGCAGCGCCAGCACTCGCTCAGACCAGCCCTGCAGCGCCAGCTGATCGAGTTCGGTCTGCCCATGTGCAGCTGTAATCGTCACCGCCGCCCCTTCTTGCAGGTATGCTTCTGCGATCGCACGCCCTATCCCTCGCCCGGCTCCGGTCACAATCGCGACCTTTCCCTCAAGCTTTCCCATGTCAGTTACTCCTTTTTTGTTGCTCCAATCCAAACAATCAACACATTTCAGACTTCTTCTCTTCAGGGCTGCTTCCTTGAAGAAAGATCCAGTCTGGCTCTATAAGCCAGAGAGGCGCGTGTTTGTTCTACCAGGGAGTATAGACGCTTCAGCGCGTGGGGTGGTAGAATGATTGTCGAAAATAATTGTCTGATTCTGCAAATCTTGAGAATAAGCACGGAGCAAGAAGAGGTTCTGATGTCTACGATAATCACTCAGCAGGCCGAGCGCGACATACAGCGGTTCGAGGCCAATCGCGCGGAGCTGGTCGAGCTGATCGCGCGAGTTCTGCGTGCAGATGGAACGGTTCAGCCGCTGTCGGGGCTGCATCTGGCTCGTTCATCCTCGCTGACCGCGCCGCTGCATAGCGTCTCTATCCCATCTGTGTGCGTGATTGCTCAGGGGGCCAAAGAGGTGCTGCTTGGCGAGAGTCGCTATCGGTACGATCCTTTGCATTATCTGTTGACTACGATTGAACTCCCTGGCGCGAGCCGGGTGGTAGAAGCCTCAAAAGAGCGGCCCTATCTCAGCCTGCGCCTGGAACTCCCTCCCGCCCTCGTGAGTTCGGTGCTGCTGGAAGCGGGCTACACGCCGCTGCGGAAACAGGTGGGCGCAAGAGCTATCACGGTGAGTACGCTGGATAGCAATCTGCTCGATGCGGTTGTGCGTCTTGTGCGGCTTTTAGACGCTCCTGCCGAAGCGCCGGTCCTGTTGCCACTGATTACGCGCGAGATCATCTATCGCCTCCTCATAGGAGAGCAGGGGGACCGTCTTCGCCATCTGGCTGTTCTGGGAGGGTACACCTCTGATATCGCCAGAGCCGTTGCCCGTCTGCGTCAGGACTTCGATCAGCCATTGCATATCGAGGAACTCGCGCACGAACTGGGTATGAGCGTTTCGGGCTTCCACCATCATTTCAAGGCCGTCACCGCGATGAGTCCTTTGCAATTTCAGAAGCGCTTGCGGCTCCAACATGCCCGTCGTCTGATGCTGGGAGAAGACCTGGATGCGGCCAGCGCGGCCTATCGCGTCGGCTATCAAGACGCTTCCCACTTCAATCGCGAGTACAAAAGCCTCTTTGGCGTTCCCCCCATGCGCGACGTGCAACGGCTGCGAGGAGAAACCGCTGCTTTCTCCGGGCAATGAGAGACAGACATGTTGTCGCTGGAGACAGTTAACGTGGCTATGTCTAAAATCGGCTCACATTTGTGAACCATCTCGAATATCTTCCAGCAAAAGTTGTGTAATGCCCTCTTGATAGGCTTTCCGGCGTGCTTGCTGCATCGCTGTAACTAGCGGGGCAAAAACTGCCGGGAGAGCGGCCAATCCTGCAAGCTCTTGTTCTTCGAGGATGATTGGGCGATCGTGGAGCGCGGTGTGATAGGTGGCGGGATCGAAGCGCCAGAGGTGGCACTGTCGCGGGTAGCTGCTGAGCAGATAGTGGGCAATTTGCAATCCCTGAAGATCAAAGTCGCCGCTGTAATGCAATTGCACAGCGGGAGCCGTGCGCGTGAGCAGCGTGAGACAGCGGATCGCAGCGACGCTCGGCCAGCCAGAGGTACACACCAGCGTCGGCAACTCGTGTTGTGAGGTTGAGAGGGGTGCCTGCAACAATGCATCGACAAGCACAGCGAAGACCTGGGGATTTTCAACGATATACACATGTTTGCCAGATGGCGATAGCGAGAGCCAATCAAGCAACTGGCGCAACGGCAGGATGAGGACGCGTGGACCTGCATGTGTTATCAGCGCGTCGGCCTCGCCGTTGTGCTGGCGGGCCGCGTGCAGATGAAACACTGCCACCGTTGACGAGATCGTATCCAGCAGCAACCCGGCCTCATAATACAGCAAATGACGCCAATACCCCTGTTCAACGATTGGCGCCGCCTCTGCGTTAAAAATATGTATTTTGTGTAAATCCATCAATGCAGATAGGAAGAGACGCCCACCTGATGTATTGCTGTCGAAAAAATGAGGATCGCCCGTATGCTGAAGCGCGAAATGAGAGAGAGATTGGAACGACGGCGGTGTTGGTAAGTGGTCAAGCGCCTCGACCACGATCTGGAGCGCCTGAAGCAACTGTTGCTGTGCTGTTTGAGATTCGTTTTTGTAGTGGCGTAGCAGCGCATCTCTGCCATGCTGGCCTTGCAGC
>JAICIM010000467.1 GCA_025928885.1 Ktedonobacteraceae bacterium
GCACGTGTGCTGACCGTTTTAGCATTGCTACAATCACATGGACGTATGACGGGGGCGGAGCTTGCCCGACGGTTGGAGGTCGATATTCGCACGGTGCGCAACTATGTTGAGACGCTGCTCGATCTTGGCATCCCAATTGAGGCTGAACGGGGGCGCTATGGAGCGTACTTTTTGCGTGCTGGCTACAAGCTGCCACCGTTGATCTTTACCGAGGATGAGTCGCTGGCGCTGACCCTTTCGCTGTTACAGGCGAGAGTGAGTGGCCTGGCGCTGACCTCTCCAGCTTTTGAGGGAGCGTTGGCGAAGATTGAACGCGTCCTGCCCGCCACGACGCGCGAGCGCATCCAGGCTGTAGAGCAGACGGTGGCCTTCGAGCAGGTGCAAGCGCCAGTTGCCCCGCCGGGCCTGATTGTCCTGTTGTTAAGCTCGGCTGCTCAGGGTGGAAGGCGGGTATTATTGCGCTATCGCTCGTCGCGGGGAGAGGAGACCCAACGGGTGTTTGATCCCTATGGGATCGCACGTCATAAGGGATTCTGGTATACCATCGGCCACTGCCATTTACGGGGAGGGCAGCGCCTCTTCCGCCTGGATCGTATTCTCTCGCTTGAGATGACGGGCGAAACCTTCCCGCCGCGTGTGGATTTTCCCTCGCTCCAGGCGGTACAGCAGGCCCTGGCCTCAGTTCCCAGAGAGTGGCAGGTAGAAGTGTGGCTGCAAACCACGCTCCCGGAAGCACAAAAGCAGATGCGTATCCCACAGGCCTTTTTTGAGGAGCAGGACGAAGGGATTCTTTTTCGCGTTGAGGTGGAAGACCTCCCCTGGGTAGCTCGCAAAATAGCAGGTCTGGGTATCCCTTTCATCATTCATCGTCCGCTCGAATTACGCGATGTTATCTACGAGTACGCCCTCGCTTTGGCAAATTTTGCGAAGCAAACAGGATAAAGAGAGATGTAGCCGCCTGTTTTCCTGTCCGGCCCTTGAAATGATTCCCCCTTTCGCGATACTGTGAAGGGAGCAATCTATTTTTTTCGGGAGAGCGAGAAAGGAAGCAGCGTGAGTAAAGTCAAAACTGATGTGTTAATTATTGGCGGTGGTATCATCGGCAGTTCTATCGCCTATCATATGGCCCGCGAAGGGGTGCGTGTGCTGGTGGTGGAGCAGTCGCAGGTGGCACAGGAGCCGGTGGCATCGTGGGCCAGCGCTGGTGGTGTGCGCAGGCAGGGGCGACATCCAGCGGAAGCGGCGCTGGCGAGTGCGGCGATAGCACGCTGGCCCTCGTTGGAGCAAGAACTCGCTGCCGATCTGCACTATCGCCAGGGCGGCAATCTGTTCGTTGCCGAAACCGCTGAGGAGGCCGACGAACTGGGGCGTTTTGTGCAGCTGCAACAGCAACACGGCTTTACCGATGTGCGGCTGCTCGATCGCCAGGAGTTGCATGAACTGGTGCCGGGCCTGAACGAGGGCGTGCTGGCGGGCAGCTATAGCGTCTATGATGGGCAGGCTGATCCTGCCAGAACGACCCGCGCGTTTGCCAATGCCGCCATCCGTCATGGGGCCACCTACTGGACCGAGACGCGTGCGGTAGCGCTGCTGGAGAGCAATGGGCGCGTCGAGGGGGCGCGTGTAGTGCGCTCCGACAGCGAGGAGATTGAGGCTGCACATGTCGTGCTATCGGCTGGTGCATGGAGCGACGAGCTTGCCGCCTCCATCGGGTTGCGCTTGCCCGTTCGTATGCAGGCGCTTCAGATGCTGCGCTCTTCTCCCGCAACCCCTGATCTGCTGCGTCCCGTGTTGAGTGCGCTGGGCCGCTCGCTCTCGCTCAAACAGTTGCCCGATGGCGCGTTTCTGCTGGGTGGAGGCTGGCCCGGCACGATTGGAGCAGATCGGCGCTCATATATCTTGCGCCCTGAAAGCATCGATGGCAACTGGACAACGGCCTGCGAACTCTTCCCGGCAGTTGCTCAGCAGCGGATGGAGCGTGCGTGGTGCGGTCTGGAGGCCGAGAGTATCGACGAGATTCCATTTATTGGTGCGCTCTCGAACTGGCAGGGGTTGATCCTCGCGCTGGGCTTCTCCGGGCATGGTTTCGCCCTCTCGCCCGCCGTGGGCCAGAGCGTTGCTGATCAGATCATGGGGCGGCCCTCCCCGCTGCTGGACGATCTCAAACCCGATCGTATTGCTCACTTTACCGATGCCGAAATTGCAGCATTTCTTGCCAGTGAAGATATGGGGAATGCTGGTTGATGTGGTTTTGATGATTGTGCAAGGAGCGTGAATAGATGAAATTTGGTTTGCATGGTATAAATTACGGTAGCTGCAGCATTCCAGAAAATATGATCCATGCGGCGCAGACGGCGGAGCGTTGCGGCTTCGATTCGCTCTGGACGGGAGAGCATATCGTCCTGCCCGATCCTCCTCCTCGTGGCTTTTATCAGCCGCCGGACCGGCCTTATCTCGATTCGCTGATCGCCCTTACCTATCTCGCGGCCCATACGCGGACGATCAAGCTGGCAACGGGCATCATTATTTTGCCGCAGCGCAACCCGCTCGTGCTGGCGAAAGAGCTGGCGAGTCTGGATGTGCTTTCGGCTGGTCGCCTCGTTGTGGGTCTGGGCGTTGGCTATCTCGAACCCGAATTTGAGGCGCTGGGCATCCCCTTTGAGGAGCGTGGAGCACGGACCGACGACTATCTGGCGGCGATGGAGGCGATCTGGAGTCAGCCGAAACCGGCTCATCATGGTCCTTTCGTCTCGTTTGCACATGTGCAGTCCTATCCGCGTCCTCTTCAGCGGCCAATGCCACCGCTGGTCTTTGGTGGACAGGCGCTTCCTGCCCTGCGTCGCGCCCTCGAATGGGGGCATGGTTGGTATGGCTTCGACCTCAACCTGTCCAGTATCGCCCGCGTGCTGGAGACGCTGCAACAGCTTGCGCTCCCCGACCTGGTGACGCGCCCGACGGAACTGGGCAAGCTCGAAATCTCGGTCAATCTGCGTGTGCCTCTCACCGTTGATCTGGTGCAGCAACTTGCCGCGCTGGGCGTGGATCGTATCGTGGTGAGCCTGCCTCCCAACGCCGATGCCGATACGTTGACGCGCTTCATCGAGCGCATTGCCAGGACGATGATGAAAAAATAGCACTGGCTGAACCGTTCCCAGGCTGCCCCACCAACATAATAGGGTATACTTGTTGGTGGGGCGCTACGTTTTTTGAGCATATCTGTTGGACATATTATTATATAGAGGGAGAAGCATGCATTATTTGACGTTGCCCTTTTTCAAAGAAATCGAGCAGGCTCAATCTATTCTGCTTGTGGGTGCGGGAGGCGGGTTCGATATCTTTTGCGGGCTGCCGCTCTATTTCGGTTTGCGCGATCAGGGCAAGCGGGTCCATCTGGCCAATGTCTCGTTTTCTCCCCTGTTCTCGGCAACGGGGCGGCGATTGTCGCCTGTCTTGATGGAGGTGACGGCGGAGACGCAGGGCAATCGTCGCTACTTTCCCGAAATGTACCTCGCCCGCTGGTTTGCGGCGCAGGGTGAGCAGATTCCCATCTATTGCTTTGAGCGTACTGGCGTGCAGCCGCTGCTGGCCGCCTATCAGACGCTCATCGATCTGTTGCACGTGGACGCGATTATCTTGATCGATGGCGGCACGGATAGCCTGATGCGCGGGGACGAGCCGGGGCTGGGTACGCCCGAAGAGGATATTGCCAGCATTGCCGCCGTGCATCAACTCCCGCTTGCCCACAAATTGTTGCTCTGTTTGGGTTTTGGCATCGATACATTTCACGGCGTCTGTCATGCCTATTTTTTAGAGGCCGTCGCCGAATTGACGCGCCAGCATGCCTTCCTGGGAACCTGGAGCCTCACACAGGAGATGCCCGAGGTGCAGCGCTATCGCCAGGCCACTGAGGCGGTGTTGCAGGCAATGCCAGCACATCCCAGCATCGTTTCTACCTCAATTCTTAACGCGCTGGAGGGCCTTTTTGGCGATGTGCATAGCACCGGACGGACGGCAGGCAGCACGCTCTTCATCAATGCGCTGATGACGCTCTACTGGTGCTTCCGCCTGGACCCTGTGGCGCAAAGAGTGCTCTATCTGGATGACATCCTGCACACCAAGACGATTCGCGACCTCACCTTCGCCATCGAGCAGTTTCGCGCCACGTTGCCCACCACGAAAAGCTGGATCAACCTTCCGTTCTAAATAGAGGCAGCTATAGTAGAAATCCCCACAATTATGGCGATATTTATCATAGGATTGGTATTTCTCACCAGAATGACTTGACATAATCGCTTTCGATCTGGTAATATTCTTCATATGAATTGCATATAAATAGCAAGCAAAATTAAAAAATTGTTTCGCGAAAAAATCATACTTCTGAAAGAGCCTGAAGAGTAAAGAAAGGTAGCGGTAAAACATATGACGCAGCAAACATTTTCTGTTCTGACGAGACGGCCCCGTGTTGTGATCGAGCATATTGATGGCGATCTGAAAGTACGTTCCTGGGAGCGGTCGGAGATTCGTGTTGAGTCGGCTGAGCCGGTGGTGGGGATGCGCCAGGAGGGCGAAACATTGACCATTACCGATTATCGTGGCGACCTCACCCTCTGGGTGCCTGGAATCAAGGGCGGTCTCCTCTCATTTTTGACCGGCGTTTTCACCTCTCTGTACGTCTCACATCTGAGTCGCAGCGCAATGATTGAGGGCGTTGGCAACGTGGAACTGCGCGAGATCGGTGGGCAGGCGATGCTCGAAAACATTTATGGGAATGTTGAGCTGGATGGCATTCAAGAGCTGGCCGAGCTGTCAGGTGTTGGCGGCAATCTGCGGGCCAGTCGCGTGGCGACGCTGCGTTCTCAGCGTGGCGTTGGTGGGAATGTGAAGTTGACCGCTCTTCAGGTCGCCGAGCTGGATAATGTTGGCGGCAACCTGCATGCTGATCATATCGACCGCGTGCTGCATGTACACAACGTTGGCGGCAATGCGCATGTGCGAGATTGTGCCGGGACCTCGGTAAATATCACGCACGTTGGCGGCAACCTGCATATCGATGGGGCCGCGCTGACGGATTCCTGTTCGGCGGGCGGCAATCTGGATGTCTGGGCCAGCGTTCCACTTGAGCGCCGGGTGCGACTGCATGCAGGCGGCAATGCCACGCTTGCTTTCCCGGCTGACGCCAATGTCAGCGTCTACGCCCATGCTGGCGGCAATATCACCTCGCCCACCCTCCAGCGTCACGGCGGCGGCAACCTGAACCTGACCTATGGCAATGGGCAGGCGCGGCTTGACGTGAGCGTTGGCGGCAACGTGCGCTTGCAGGGAGAAGCTATTCCCCACTAGCCTGCTTGAAGGAGACAAGGATGAAAAGCTCTCTCAATGCAGGGACGAGCCTGCTGGCACGGCGGCACGGAGAATACGGCGTTGACGCGCCGTATGTGCCGCTGATGCTGGGTGGTATCGGGTTGGTGGCGCTGCTCATCGCCATTGTGATGCTGGCAGTCTTTCAGGCAGGTCTTGTGACGCTCATTTTCCTGCTCTATGCTCTGTTTATGTTCTTGAGCGCGGCCAGCTACCTCTACACGACGCGGCGGGGAAAATTTCAAGCCTGGGCAGAACTCCTCGCCGCCCTCTCGCTGCGTGGCGAGGAGCAGGTGCTCGACATCGGGTGCGGTCGTGGTGCCGTGCTGCTGATGGCCGCTCATCTACTCTCAACTGGCAAAGCGACCGGC
>JAICIM010000636.1 GCA_025928885.1 Ktedonobacteraceae bacterium
CTCCTTTTGGGGTGGGGTGGTGGTTTGTGTGTGGGGCCCCTGGCGCTATAATGCCCCGCGGCTACGAAGTTGTGGGGGAGTGGCGTTTGAAGGTGTACCTGGCTCTATGATAGTATTATAGCACCGGAGGTTATGCCGCCATCCGGCCTGTTTTCCAGCTTCGCTGTATTTCGTTTTGTATGTTCAACTTCGTGCTTTTCTTTGTATCTGGGACCCGATATCTGCAACTGAGGGCCTCGATAGTGTGTAGGAGGAATAATGGCTGATCTCCATCTGGATCTAAAAACTGAGATTGATGAGCGCGTCCCCGACTTGATTGCCATGCGGCGCGACCTGCATGAACACCCTGAACTTGCATTTGAGGAGGTGCGCACATCTGGTATTGTCGCTCAACGACTCAAAGCGCTAGGATTGGAGGTGCAGACCGGAGTTGCGAAGACCGGCGTTGTCGGCCTGTTGCGCGGCGGGGCCAGCGAACCCGATGCGAAGACGCTTGCCATCCGTGCGGATATGGACGCGCTGCCGATCTTAGAGGAGAACGATATCGAGTACCGCTCACAGATAGACGGGAAGATGCATGCCTGTGGACATGATGGACACACCTCGATCTTGCTCACGGTGGCTGATATCTTGAGCAAGCGGCGTGAGGAGTTGAAGGGCAACGTCAAATTTGTCTTTCAGCCAGCGGAAGAGGTGGTTGGCGGTGCTGAGCCGATGGTGGAGCAGGGAGCGATGGAGCAGGTAGACGCCGTTATCGGCCTGCATCTGATCAGCAATTATGAGATTGGACGCGTTGGCGTGCGCTCCGGTCCCGTCTTTGCTGGTGCGCAGCGCTTTGATATCACGGTCAAAGGCAAGGGCGGACATGCTGCCATGCCCGATTCGGCGGTCGATCCGATCGTCATTTCCGCTCAGATTATCCTGGCGCTGCAAACGCTGATCAGCCGCGAAACCTCGCCCTTTAGCCCGGCGGTTATCACGGTCGCCTCAGTCCACTCCGGGACCGCCTTCAACATTATTCCAGAGCAGGCGACCCTGCTAGGAACGATGCGGGCTTTTACGCCTGAACATCAGCAGTATCTTGCACGCCGCGTCGCTGAGGTGGCGAATGGGATTGCAACGGCTATGGGCGGCGGTTGCGAAATCTCCTGGAACGATATGCTGCCTCCCTGCATCAACGATTCCACCATGACAGAACTGGTACATAAGGCCGCGAGCGCGACCGTTGGCGAGGATCACGTTGATAGCGGCGAGGAAGTGATGACGACGGGCAGCGACGATATGGCGATCTTCCTCAATGCCGTGCCGGGCTGCTACTTCATCGTGGGCGCTCGCAACGAGGCAAAGGGCGTGGAGTATCCCCACCACCATCCACGCTTCAATATCGATGAAGAGGCGCTGCCGGTCGGCGTCGAGGTCTTGACCCGCGCCACGCTTGACTTCTTCCAATCATAATCGATGTTTGTGAATGCGAAGAAAGACGGGCCACACAAGCCCGTCTTTCCCTATTTTTAAGCATAGGGATTCATACCTATCTTCTCTTTTACACAGCCTGGCCAGGGCAACTCACACACCTGATAGCATCATGAGACCCTGACCTCCTCTATGTCGCTTTTGAAAATAACCACCACTATTATTCAGGTCTTCGCCGGATAGACGCAGCGCCTATCTGCACTTTATACTTTTTTCAGGAATGAGCAGACCTGTAGAAAGGAGAAAAAGCGCGTGAAGAAGCAATGCATGTCTTTTGTGAGCCTGCTGCTTGTGTTGATGGTGCTGTTGAGCGCCTGTGGCATAAACGATAGTGCGACTCAAGCCTCTGGTCCACAGGTGCGGATGGGGCTGTCCACGTTTATCGATACGTCGGTAACGATTCAGCAGGGGCAGTCGGTGGTGCTGGTGGATACGGTCAGCTCGACGCATATCATTACCAATGGAACGTGGGATGGCAGCACGCCTATCGCAAAGACGGAGGCCGGAGCGCCTAAGATCAATGCGACGGTTGCCAACGCCAATCAGCAACAAAGTATCGGCCCATTTACCAGTCCAGGCACGTTTCAATTGTACTGCACAGTTCATCCAGGTATGAATCTCGCCATCACAGTGAAGTGAGTGCGATTTTGAAGGGAGGAAACCAATGGAATTGAAAGGCATTTCTGTGGAAAACTATCGTTACTGTCGCCCTGACATGCTGTCATCGAGAAGAAAGTTACTATTTTCTTTATTGGGTCTGAACGGCGCTATGCTGCTCGCGGGCTGCGGGGCCGAGAGCGCTGATGGGATGCAAGGGATGCAGGGTGCTCCTATGCCCGCTCAACCCTCCACGACGGCGGTATCGCAGGCTGATCTTGGTAATGTTCCGGCCCCTGAGCTACACTTGCAGGACCAGAATGGGAAAGCGGTTGCGCTGTCGCAATTGAAAGGCAAGGTGATTGCGCTCACCTTCTGGTATACGCACTGTCCAGATATGTGTCCTCTGGCGGCAGAGAAGTTTCGACAGGTGCTTTCCGGCCTGGACGCAAAGAAGGTGGAACAGATTGCCGTGCTTGCGGTGAGCGTTGATCCTGCCAACGACACGGCGAGCAGTGCGCAACAGTTTTCCCAGGCACACCGTCTGGCACCCTATGCAAACTGGCACTTCCTGCTCGGTACACAGAAGCAGTTGCAGCCTGTCTGGAAGGATTACCATATCTATACCGACGCCGAAAAGACGGTCCCGGTTCAAGGGCAGGCGCTCAATCACATGGCGATTGTCTATCTGATCGATCAGCAGGGAAGGGAACGCGTGATGCTGCCTGCCGATTTTACGCCGTCACAATTAAGTAGAAATCTGGATAGTTTACTGTCGTGAAGAGACTTTTTTTCAGGTCCAGACCAGTCAAAAATAGGTACATCTCCTCATGACAGAGCTACGCAGTTCGTCTACCCTATAAATATCGGTATCCTGAAGCCATCGGGTGTTGCTGTCATCAATTGGGAGATGCACAGACGGGGATGGTTCAGATACCTGAAGTGGATTTTGCTTGTAAAATAAGCAAGGATGAAGAATGAAGAAGAGATTGTTTTGTCGCAGCGGGGTCGCACTCATTATTGCTCTCGCTCTGGTTACAATTGTAGTCAGTCCCACATTTGCGCATGAAAAGCGTCAGGTTGGGAAATATACGTTTGTGGTCGGCTTTTTGAATGAGCCAGCCTATGTGAATCAGCAGAACAGCCTGGATTTAACTATCTGTCTTGGCAATTCTTGTAAGTATACGGTACAGGATGGTTCACGCGTCGTCTCAAACCCGGTGAACGACCTTGAAAAGACGTTGAAAGTAGAGATCAGCACAGGCGCTCATGCTCCTATCCCCTTGACAATAGGACCACGCTATGCCAATCCGGGCAAATATACTGGTTATTTCGAGCCAACGACAACGGGCAATTATACCTTCCATATCTACGGCACGATCGGTAGCGATAAGATCGATGAAAAGTTTACCAGTAGCCCCACCGGATTTGGCGCAGTCGAGGAGACGACCACGTATCCAGCGCAAACTCAACAAACTGCTCCTGCTGCCACTGACAATGCGCTTCAGAGCCAGCTCGTAGCCGCTCAGAACGCCGCCAGTACCGCAACGACCGTTGGGATTGTGGGCGCTATCCTGGGTGTGCTGGGCATCATTTTAGCCGGTGTGAGCCTCGCACGTCGCCCAAAGAGCGTGGTGGAAGCTGTGAAGCCCCAACCAGTTGAGAGCTTACGGGACTAGAGGTATGCTGACCGTGGCTGGTGGCGCTGTGTTGCTCAGTTGGTGGCGTCTCTTCCAGCGTGCGAAGCGCCCCCGCGCCCTCTATAATCTCCTCTTATTTCTTAGTATTGCGATTATGACGACCACTTCGCTTAATGCTCATGCGGCGGCAAAGGCTGAGGCGCAGCTGTTGCTGCCCTTAGACCTGATCCATCTCGTCAGCACCGGCTTCTGGATTGGCGGCGTGTGCTGTCTGGCAATCC
>JAICIM010000215.1 GCA_025928885.1 Ktedonobacteraceae bacterium
CGCGCGACTTTATCGCGCATTATGCGAAGATGCGCGATAAAGTCGCGCGGCTACGACCCCGCTATTTGTCACTTTGTTATCAGTTTGCCCTCCAGGCCACCTTCCAGCAGGCGCGGCGTTGACAGGCGAGACAGGCTAATGGTATCTCATTATTACAGATAACATGTACCTGTCTCGTGTTGCTTTTATTGCGTGTAAAGGGATGTACACGCAATAATCGTTTTCCTTTTTGAGAGATGTCATCCCCTACGGAAGGAGGATATGACTGGTATGAACCCCAAACATGCTTTCCAGGGTTCAATTGCGCAGCGGAACCTGCCGATGAGGGCGTTCCTGGCTCTTGCAGCGGTCATCGCATTGACCTGGAGCCTCGGCTTTCAAGTGATGCAACCGGCGCACGCGGCATCGTATTGTCAGGTCAGCTATACCGTTACCAATCAATGGCCCGGCGGCTTTGGAGCAAGCATCACCGTGCAGAATACCGGCACCGCCGCCTGGACGAGTTGGAGCCTGACCTTTGCCTTTCCGGCCAGCGGCCAGAGCGTGACGCAGGGCTGGAACGGAACCTTTACGCAATCGGGCCAGAACGTCACGGTCGCCAACACCAGCTACAATGGCAACGTCGCAGCCAATGGCTCGATTAATCCTGGCTTCAACGGCGCGTGGAGCGGCAGCAATCCTATCCCGACCAGCTTTAGCGTCAACGGCAACGTCTGCGGCGGCACAGCGGTAACGCCCACGCCAACGACTGCTCCCAACACGCCAACGCCCGGCACAACGCCAACAGTAGGCACCACACCGACTGCTACACCAACAACAGGGCCAGTCACGCCCACTGCGACTCCCGTGCCTGGAACACATGTTGATAATCCATTTGCTGGAGCGAAGTGGTATGTGAACCCCGACTGGGCAAGCGAAGTGACCACGGCGGCGTCCTCGGTAGGAGGAACGCTGGGGGCGCAGATGACGAAGGTTGCCAGTTACTCTACAGCGGTCTGGCTCGATCGGATCGCGGCTGTCACTGGCGGCACCGGAGTGACGCGCACACTGGCCGGACACCTGGACGCGGCGGTTTCGCAGGCTACAGGGAGCCAGCCGGTCGTAATTACCATCGTGATCTACGATCTGCCCAACCGCGACTGTGCGGCCCTCGCCTCCAATGGCGAACTCACCGTCGCCAACAACGGACTCGCCAATTACAAAACGGAGTATATCGATCCGATTGCGAATATTTTGAGCCAGTCGAAATATAGCAATCTGCGCATCGCCGCCATTGTCGAGCCGGACTCGCTGCCCAATCTGGTCACGAATCTGAGCATGGCGAAATGTGCGGAGGCGAACTCCAGCGGTGCTTATGTGCAGGGCATTCAGTACGCGCTGAACAAGCTACACGCGATCTCGAACGTGTACAACTACATCGACATCGCGCACTCCGGCTGGCTTGGCTGGGATAGCAACTTCCAGCCTGCTGTGAACCTCATCACCAGCACAGTGAAGGGGACGACCGCCGGGGTCAACAGCGTGGATGGTTTCATCAGCAACACGGCGAACTACACGCCGACGACCGAGCCATTCATGACTGCCAATCAGCAGGTCGGTGGTCAGCCCGTCCGCTCGGCCAACTTCTATCAATGGAACCAGTATATCGACGAGGCATCGTATGATACGGCGATGCGTAACGCGTTTATCACTGCTGGCTTCCCGAGCACTATCGGTATGCTGATCGACACCTCGCGCAACGGCTGGGGTGGCTCCGGTCCGCAGGGTTCGCGGCCAACAGCAGCCAGCACCTCAACGGACCTGAATACCTTTGTCAATCAGTCCAAGATCGACCGGCGCGTGCATCGTGGCAACTGGTGCAACCAGTACGGCGGCATCGGTGCGCGACCAACGGCGAGTCCCGCAGCTGGCTTTGACGCCTATGTCTGGATCAAGCCGCCCGGAGAGTCCGACGGCTCAAGCTCTGCAATTTCCAACGGCGAAGGCAAGGGCTTCGATCAGATGTGCGATCCGACCTATCACGGCAGCCAGCAGGCGAACGGTGGCAATCTAACGGAGGCCATGCCCAACGCGCCGCTCGCTGGACACTGGTTCGAGGCCGCGTTTGAGATCCTCGTACAGAACGCGTACCCGGCCATTTCGTAGCGCTTATTCATACGGGTCCACACCATCCTGGAGCGATGGTGTGGACGCTTCTTTCGTACTGCTATTGCATATTCTGTACGGGCTTTGACTCTTCTATGAGAGATCACCCAAACAGGGCCGCATACGCACCATAAAATGGAACGGTTGGCTGAGCAGTTCGTATTGAGGCTGAACGCCGGGGCCGCAGCTGGCCGAGCCGATGCCGTCCTGGTGCTGGTCCAGGTGCCAGATGAGCCGCCCGGAATCGCTCAGTTCGTAGGTGTGTCTGGCCTGTTCAAGTTGTTCCGTCGTGTAGCGATGGAGGCTGAAGTTGAACAGGGGCATGGCAACGGCAAGCAGCCCATTTCCGCGCTGGTTAGTAACCGTCACCCAGCGCACATTGCTGCGGTTGCCGTTCTCCTGCGGGAAGGTGTACGGCGTGTAGAGTTCATCGACCGTCCTGGTATATATGCCGACGCGATTGGCCTGTTTCGTGTCGATATAGGCTTCACCGGGGCCACGACCGTACCATGTGACGTGCTCAAACTGGCGCGGGAGTTGCAGTTCCAGGCCGATACGTGGCAGAGTGCGCGGTCCGCCCTCCGCTGGCACACCTTGCGCATGCACGACGAGATCGCCACTGCCATGAATGATGTATTCATATGAGCAGGCAATGCCCCAGCTTTTCATCGGCGGTGCCACGCGGGCCGCCACCTTGATCTGCACAGCCTTCCCACCGTCAATGATCTCCCAATCGACGCTCTCAATGCGGTGTTGCAACTGGTGTAGCCCGAATGCTCTCCACTGTTCCGCTGAGTTTGGCAGGGTCAGGCCACGATCATTGTCGGTCGTCGCACGCCAGAAGCTCAGGCGCGGCCCCTGCTCGATCAACTGCACTCCCTCATAGATCCAGGAAGTAAGCTGGCCGTATTCGGTGTTGAAGCTGATGGACAGCTCCGGCCCCTGAATATGCAGCTCCGTACCCTCCTCGCGACACTGGAGCAGCGAGATTGGCTGCGGTGGGAACGGATCGACATCATCGCGCTCGGCGACCCAGAATTGCGCGGTGGCGACCTCGTGGCCTCGCCTGGCCCAGCGCGTATCATGAGCCAGCGTGAAATCCAGGTTGAGCCAGTAATCGGCATCGTTATGCAGTTCGGACAGAGCAAACGGCACCTCAACGATACGAGCCTCCTGCGGCGGTATTTCGGGCAGGTACAGCACGCCCGTCTGATCCAGCTTGCCCTCCTCGTAGAGCGACCACGAACAGGACAGGTGATCCAGCGTGATGAAGTCGTAGAGATTGCTGATGCGCAGCAGCCCCTTGTCCAGGTCCACCACCTCAACCCTCACCGGCTCGATGATCTTTTTATACTCGATCAGCCCCGGAGACGGCACACGATCGGCAGAAACCAGACCATCGATCACAAAGTTGCCATCGTTGGGTTCGTCGCCAAAATCGCCGCCATACGCGAAGTACTCCCGACCATCTGGCGTGTGCTGACGAATGCCGTGATCGCACCACTCCCAGACGCAACCACCTTGCAGGCGCGGATAGCGATAGATCGTCTCCCAATACTCCAGCAGACCGCCCGGACCGTTGCCCATCGCATGCGCATATTCGCACAGGACATGCGGCTTGCCCAGGTCGGTGCGCTCACCCAGCTTTGCGAGATCCTCAACTGAGGTGTACATCGTGCTGAACACGTCGGCCACCTTCGCCTTGCGGTCGCCCTCGTAATGGATGAGGCGGGTAGAATCGTGGGCGCGAATCCAGGCTGCCATCGCCTCATGGTTGCGCCCGAAGAACGACTCGTTGCCAAGCGACCACATGATGATGCAGGCGTGATTCTTGTCGCGCTCAACCATCCGGGCGGCGCGATCAACATAGGCTGCTTCCCACTCTGGATTGTCGCTAATCCAACTGGCGGCGTTCTGTTCGGCAATAGCAAACGCCTCCTCGCCGCTGATCTGGCGCTCCTGCATGATCGTTTTCACGTCGTCGTACTGGATAAAACCGTGACACTCCAGATCGGCCTCATCGATCACATAGAGGCCATATTCGTCGCAGAGGTCCAGGAAGCGCGGATCGTTGGGATAGTGCGAGGTGCGCACCGTATTGATGTTGTGCTGCTTCATGAGCAACACATCTTGCAGCATGGCTTCATATGGCACAGCTTTGCCCAGGTCGGGGTGATGATCGTGCCGGTTCACGCCCTTGAGCTTGATCGCCGCACCGTTGACCCGGAAGACACCAGCCTGAGCGTCCAGTTCGACGCTGCGGAAGCCGATGTGTTGCGGGATGACCTCAAGCACGTTACCATCGTTGTCGTAGAGCGTGACGAGCAGGCGGTAGAGATAGGGATCTTCGGCGGACCAGAGCTGCGGTGCCTCGATCGCTGCTGAGACATCGAGCACGCTCACGGCACGAGGCGCAGCGGTCAGGCGCTGTCGCTCGATTTCCAGCGGGACGACATTGTTCTGCTCATCAAGCAATTGAAAATCCACGGTGCAATCGCGCGTGGCCTCAGTCGCAGTGTTGAGCACCGTGGCCTGAAGCGAGAGGGTGGCATCCTCGAAGCTGGCGCCGAAGCTGGTCTGCACCCGCAGATCGGCAATATTGAGCGCGGGGCGGGCCAGCAAATACACGTCGCGGAAAATGCCGCTGAGCCACCACTGATCCTGGTCCTCGATATAGCTGCCGTCCGACCACTGATAGACCTGAACTGCGATCTGATTGCTGCCAGGGCGCAGGTAGGGCGTCACGTCGAACTCTGATGGCAGGCGGCTCCCCTGGCTATAACCGACCATCTGCCCGTTGATCCAGACGTAGAAGGCGCTATCGACGCCCTCGAAACGCAGCGTGACGTAGCGGTTCAACCACTCGCCCGGCACAAAGAAGCTGCGTCGGTATGATCCGGTGGGATTCGCGGTCGGGACGTGCGGCGGATCAATGGGGAAGGGATAGTTGACGTTGGTATAGTGGGGCCGCCCGTAGCCGTGCATCTGCCAGCTTGAAGGGACCAGCAGATCGTCCCATTGCTCCACCGCATAAGCCTCCTCATAGAAGCCCTGGGGAGCCTCCGCCGGCGAAGGGCTGTAGCAAAATTTCCAGGTGCCGTTCAGCAGCTTGAAAAACGGCGACTGCCCGCGCTCAAATGAGAGGGCCGCCTGCTCCTGGGTGTAAGGTATGAAATAGGAGCGGCCTGGGAGCCGATTCTGCTCCAACATGGCCTGGTTCTCCCAATCTCTTGTGCGTGTTGACATGAAAAAACCTCCATCCGGGTAGAACAGGTGTTGAGGAGAGGAAGCACCCAACTGGGGCAGGCTTCGCTCGCTTACTGGCAACGTTGTCACCGCTCAAAACCAGTTCCTCCCTGTATTGTAGCAGATCAGTGAGGCAATTGTGGGCAGAGGTTTTCCCGATATGTGGCGGGGCAAGCGCAATGGGGGACACCGCAACGCAGGGTCGTGATCCAGAACGTTGCAGTGCTATTGAAATAGACGCAAAACACCCCAATTTCCTCAAATTATCTATCTGCCCAATATTTAGCGAGATGTTTTGTTGCCCATAATCGATTATTATCTATATATGAAGATGTGTGACATTGAAAGGATTCCATTGATGAGACCTGCCAACAGCGCTGAAGCAGCCGAGAAGATAGAGCGCCGCGAATTTCTGTCGCTTTGTGCAGCTGGCATGCTGCCAGGCGTGCTTGCCGCCTGTGGAGCCGGAACGCCTGATGCGAACGCCACGACGCCCACAGCCACGACGCGGCCCTCGCCAACTGCACAATCCTCGCCCAATACAGCCGACTGGTCCGCGCTGGCGGTACAGTTGCAGGGGAAGCTGGTGCGGCCAAACAATCCACAGTATGCGACGGCGCACCAGCTCTTCAGTCCGGCCTTCGACAATGTGCAGCCTGCCGCCATCGCCTACTGCGCCTCGCCTGCCGATGTGCAGAACTGTTTGAGCTTCGCGCGGCGCTTTGGTATCGCGGTCGCCCCTCGCGCCGGTGGACATTCGTACGCGGGCTATTCAACGACGACGGGTATGGTGCTGGATGTAACGAGAATGAATAGCATGAAGGTCCAGGCTGGTACAGTCATTGTGGGAGGAGGTGCGAAGTTGATCGATGTCTATGCGACGCTCACCCAGCAGGGCCTGATTGTTCCAGCTGGCTCCTGCCCCTCCGTTGGCGTCGCGGGCCTGACGCTGGGAGGCGGGCATGGTGTGCTTGGGCGCAAATTTGGCCTGACTTGCGACAATCTGCTCTCCGCGCAAGTTGTGCTGGCTGATGGGCGCATCGTCACCTGCGATGCACAGCACGAATCTGATCTCTTCTGGGGACTACGCGGCGGCGGTGGCGGCAACCTGGGCATCGTCACCTCGTTCACGTTTCAAACGCACGCCGTCTCCTCGCTTACCCTGTTCACGTTGCGCTGGCCGTGGAGCAGCGCCGCAACCGTCATCAATGCCTGGCAACATTGGGGGCCGCAAGGGCCGGACGAGATCTGGTCAAACTGCCTGCTTGAAACCAGCGAGAAGGGGTCCGCGCCGATCGTGCAGGTGAACGGCGTCTACGTCGGGAGCGAGGCGGCGCTGAACGTACAGTTGCAGAAATTGACGAGCCAGATTGGTGTGGCACCAACGCTCGATTATGTGTCCGGGGTCGGGGTGCTCGACGCGATGCTGTACGAGGCTGGCTGCTACGGCAAGACGGTGAATCAGTGCCACCTGCCGACGCAAGATCCCCAGGGGCAGGTGCAGCGCGATGCCTCCAGCGTCAAATCCGACTACTTCACCAAACAGTTGTCGCAGCAGGGCATTCACAACCTGCTCACCGCGATCGAGCGCCGCCAATCCTCGTCCACGCTCGGCAACGGCGGCATCAGTCTTGACGCGTACGGCGGGGCCATCAATCGCGTAGCGGCGGATGCGACGGCCTTTGTACATCGCGACGCCCTCTTCTCAGCTCAGTATTCGGGGAGTTGGCAAGCTGGAGCCGCCAGTTCGGTCGTGGCCGCCAATCACGCCTGGCTGATGGATGCATGGCAATCGATGCGCTCGTCTGCCAGCGGCTACTCTTATCAAAACTATGTTGACCCTGATCTATCCAACTGGCAACAGGCATATTACGGCTCCAATCTGGCTCGGCTGCAACGCGTGAAGGCGGTCTACGATCCCGGCAATTTCTTCCATTTCGCGCAGAGCATCCCGCTCCCAACAGGAAAATAACATTCAATATATTCATAAATACCTGAATTGCTTTTCACCTTTTGTTCATCTGATCTGTTGAGATAGCGTTTTTCGGTGGAGCGATGATAGAATGAGGTCTCTTTGGATTCGACGATGAAAGGGGTGAACCAGTCAAAGCAACAGCGCTTGCAAGCAGCCGGTACATAATTTACGCGTGCTTTTCATGACTGCGAGATCGGCGTATAGGTGAAGTGTGAAAACAGAGCGCTGAGAGCTGCTTTCGCGGTGGGATCGACAACGCCAAAGGAGATGCCGTGGCTGGTGGGATAAGTGATGTCGGAGACGGTAGCAACCACATGCTCATTGATCGAAAAAGCCATGACGGGGCCGTTGACCTCGGCGGCGAGCGTGAAGGTTTTGGCGGGTTGCACCTTGCCATGAGCGAGGACGGTTGCGACGGTGCCGGAGGTATCACCGACGCGGCGCACCTCCCACGTGCCATCTTCGCATACCGTGAGCGTATCATTGCCATAGCCACTGTTCTCGCTAGCGGTGGCTGCGGGCTTCTGCACGCGCACACCCAGCTCGATACTGGCCTTCTGGCTGCTGAGAATGGTCGCGCTGATCTGGGTTTTGAAATGATGAGGAAGCGCGGTGCTATCTCTATCTTCAAATACGAGGGTTGTGTAATCGCCGAAATGGTCTTTTTTTGTCACCAGCAGGCCATCGGACTTACAGGACATCTCGGTTGTGGCATCGAAGGCGCTCTCCTGTGAGCTGCTTGCGGCCTTGAAGTATTGCCCGATGGCCCAGCGTGCGCCACCCAGGTCGCAGCGGCTGCCAGGGGCTGTAGCGGAATAGGGACGGGTGAGCAGCGGATCGGCCAGCGACATGCTTTTGTAGATGGTCTGTTCGGGCGTGTGGCGAGAGAGAAAGAAGCTTGGCAACCCGACGGCCAGCGCCGTAGCCAGAAACAGGAGCAAGGTCGTTACAAGGGTGAACCTTGGAGCCATGCTCACAGGACGCCGCTGTACAGGTGGTTGAACGATCTCCTCCAACTCAGGAAGGGCGCTTACAACCTCTTCAGGTGAAGACGCGCTTTCCTCTTGCTCAGTAGACCCATCTTCCTCTAATGCAGGCACAACGGCCTCCTCAGCGCGTTCAGCAGGCGCATTGGTTGCCTCTTCATCATGTGCGGCGGTGGGTTCTTCCATCCTGGGTTCCGTGCCGGTCTGCTCCTCATCGGGCCGATCTTCTGGCCGCATAGATAGTTTCTCCTGTATCGTTTTCTCTACCTCACACATGGTAGAGCAAGAGATACAGATCGTCAAGAGCGCGAGACGAGATGGCTATTCGGTGGCGCAAAATCGTGGTCTTCGTCGTCTTGTATTACAGAAAAGAGATTATTTGATGCATCATCGCATTATTTGGAGGTTCTATGTCTGGCACGCAGCCCACTACACGACGCCGCCTGCATACTGGTCTGGCCGCGCTTCTGCTGGCACTGTTCTGTCTGCTTATCAATCCACTTTCGGCTCTGGCCTGTGGGGGTCTATTTAGCAAGGATCTACACGCGGAACAGACCGGCGAGCGACTTATTTACGCACTAGATGCGGACAGGGTGACGCAGTACGAACAGTTTACTTATACTGGCTCGCCCAAAGATTTTGTCTGGGTCCTGCCCGTCCCGGCAGTTCCCACCATCGATATCGCCTCTGTGAACCTGTTTCGCGAACTGGATAGGGACACGGTTCCCTCGTTTTATGTCAGCAGGCATGAAGCGCCTCCATGCTTTCCCACAAATGGTGCAAACTCAGCGGGTTCAGCGGCACCGACGGGGAGTTCGGCGGTACATGTGTATAGTGGTGGTGGCATCGGGCCGTATAGTTATAATGTTATTGGTTCCAACGATTCCCAGGCGCTGACACAATGGCTGGATGGGCATCAATACAAATTGTCGGAAGAAGAGCGAGCAGAACTGAAACCGTATATCGCGGCAAAGATGCTCTTTCTAGTGGTGCGGCTCCAGGGAAGCGCGGGCGTGCAGGATATCGCGCCAGTGAAGATCACCTACGCCACCAACCAGGCGAGCTTCTCGATTCCACTACGCCTGGCGGCACCAATGGGGAAGTTGCCGCTGGGGGTAACAGTCTGGATCTTTGGGAAGAGTCGCTATGTGCCGCAGAATTATCAATCGCTCGAATTTACACAAAATGACTTTCGCGACGTTGCTGACCCTGGGAGCAACTTCTACAATGGCAAAGTTGAGCAGAAGGTGAAACAGGCGGGCGGACATGCGTTTATTACCGAATACGCGCAAAATTTTCAGAATATGCAGCCACAAGATCCACAATTGCAAAGCTTACAGCAGCATTACGGCTATCTGACGCGGCTCTATACGCGCATCTCGGCCAATCAGATTCAGCGCGACCCAACCTTTGTGGCGCAGACGGGCCTGTCGGATGTCAGCCGCTATCATGCCATCACCATGCCGGAAACCAACGAACAAAACTGCACCGGTGAGTATCTGATGGTCGGCGGAGCGCTGCTACTGGGCGTTGTGATCATTGCAGTGCCGATTATGTTTTTTGTCAACAGAAGAAGAAAGCGTATGAGCTAATAAGTCATCCTGTGATGTCGTAGTTGGGGGGGGGGGGGGGGGGGGGGGGGGGCGCGGGCGGGGACGAGGCGCCCCGCCCGGCACGCGCGCCCCCCCCACCCACCCGCGCCCCCCCCGAGCACCAGGCGCCCCCAACCACCAGGCAGCC
>JAICIM010000540.1 GCA_025928885.1 Ktedonobacteraceae bacterium
CAACTACGAAGTTGGGTGACGCTTACCGCACAAGGGAGCGGACCCGGCGCGATAAAGTCGCGCAACTACGAAGTTGGGTGACGCTTTTACGCCTGACCGACAAAGCGCACCAGCAGCGTTAAGTCGGTGAGAGCACGTTGGCTGCGGGGATTATCCTTTGTGGTGATGTTCGCCAGGGCGTCGAGCGCGATGTTGCACTGTTCTTGCAGGAAGGCGTAGCAGAATTTTTTTGTGCCGGTAGCATCGAGGATCGCTAATACCTGCTGGACCTGCTCTTCCGTCAGTTCCGCGCTTTGCCGATAGATTTCATACAGACTATGCTGGTCCGCGAGGTTGGCATGCGCGAGGGCATGGATGATCGGGAGGCTCTTCTTGCGGCGATAGATATCGCCTGCCGGTGTTTTTCCCAGTTCTTCCTCGGTCGCCCAGACGCCCAGAATGTCGTCGCGCACCTGAAAGGCGAGGCCCAGCGCACGCCCGAACTGGCTCAGGTTTTGAATAGTTTCCTGATCGGAGGTAGCCAGAATAGCGCCCATCTCTGCCGAACAGCTAATCAGGGCGGCAGTTTTGCGCTCAATTACCTGCAAATAGGTTTGTGTGGGAATATCCAGGTGTTCTTCAAAGCTCAGATCGAGGTGTTGCCCCTCCGTAATGGCCAGACAGGTGCGATCATAGAGGATGCCCAGACGCGCGACGGTGCTGCTGGGGACCCCCTCATCCAGCGCTTTCCACAGAGTCAGGCGGGCCAGCGAAAACAGGCCATCTCCAGTGTTCACCGCCTGGGGAACGCCCCAGAGCTTCCAGAGCGTTGGTCGATGGCGTCGCTCTTCATCGCCATCCTCGATATCGTCGTGAATCAGCGTAAAGCTGTGTGTTAGCTCGATTGCTGCCGCAACTGGCAGAGCGCGGCGCAGAGAGGTATCATCGTTCTCTTCCGCTCCAACCGCTTCGTAGGCAAGCAGGAGCAGCGTTGGCCGTAAGTATTTGCCCGTGTTGGCTTTTGTTGGATGAAAATGCTCATCGACCCAGCCTAGATGATATTTCATCTGTCCATAATATGTTTGTAGTTCGCTGTGCGCCGTGCTTGCCTGCGCTTCGATAGCATCGACCGCCGAGCGTAGGGCCTGATAGACAGGCTCTCTATGACGCTGAAAAACGGATTGTACTGATAGGATTGACATAGTGCTTTTTTTTACTCCCATTGCTGGTTCCCTTTCCCGTCAGATCTTTTCAGGGACCACATTCGGGTTATTATAACCCATTACTGATAATCGGTAGGGATTTAGTACTGATACCCAAGAGTTTTTCAATGTACCTATCGAGACTTGTTGGACGTGGATAGAGTGATGAGCCGCTATTGGTAAACTATCTATAACATAACGTATCATAACCTTATACGCCAATAGGACAAGAATTCTGAAGAGGTAATCTGCAATGAGCGAACAGAAAGAGCAGCACAATCTCCGTCCAACCCACGTCGTCACCTGTTTTTTACAACGTAATGATCCTAACGATTCGCGCATCCTGATCGTGCAACGCAGCGAGCGCGTGGGCAGCTATCATGCACATTGGGCCGGGATCAGCGGCTTTGTCGAGCCGGGCGTGACACCAGACGAGCAGGCATATACGGAGATTCGCGAAGAGACCGGGCTGCAAGGGGAGCAGGTGCGCATGGTCAGACGTGGTAAGGTGGTCGAACACGTCGATGAAGAACTGGGGCGGCACTTTTATATTCACCCTTTTCTCTTTTTCGTGCTGGCACCCGAACGCATCCAGACCGATTGGGAGGCCGAGGATCTGCGCTGGATCGATCCGTCGGAATTGCGCGACTATCAGACGGTCCCCAAATTGCCGGAGGTCTATGAAGCGGCGATACATGGAGAGAGTGTAGGATAGAGAGGTGTCCTTTCGTTGTTTCTTCTATGCAAGAGCATATGCCAGAAAACGATGGGTGCAAAGAGCCATTACAACCAGATTGAGCGGATAATGGCTCTTTGCACCCATCATATCAATGCTATTCTGCCCGCTTGCCCTTTCCTTCTTGTTGCCGGGTAGAGTAGGCGTTGCGCCGCTCTTCCTCAAGATCTGAGGCGATGTCGTTGCGGCCTTCTGCTGGTGGTTTGGAAGCCAGCTCTGGTGGAGTAAAGGCGGTCGTCGCTCCGGCCTTGAGATCTTCAGGTCTGACCTGTCTCTCCTCTGTGTCGATATCCGTGCGTCCCTCTGCTGGTGGAATGGTCACTGTGCCGGGATCGGTCGAGGTGACGTTTTCAGGGTTGGGTGTTGTCTGGTCCGTCTTGCGTGAATGTTCTGCCATCGCTTTTCCTCTTTTCAGTATAGATCATATGTTTCTTTGAGGAACACGCTCTACCATCGCAAACCGTGACATCCTTGAGGCGTGTGTTGCCTGCTGGCTCGTGTTTAAACACTTACGCCCTGCACGTTCACCTGCTGCTCCTGATACCATTGGATGGTTGCGCGGATGGCTTCCTCAAGAGGAGTTGCACGCAGACCAAACGCTTGCTCAATGGCGCTGGCATCAACGATTTGCGGCTCAGTATATTGGTAAAACATCTCGATCATTTCATACATCACAGGATTAAACAGACCAGCGGCCTGAAGCGCCAGTTTGGGAAGCGCTTGAATGTGGACCGGCCTGCCAAGCATTTTGCCGATCTGTTGCGCCATCTCGCGCTGGGTGACCACTGGAGTCACTACAGGTACATGCCAGACTTTTCCCAGCGCTTCATCACGTTCTCCCAGCAGCGCCAGCGTTCTCGCCACATCTCCTATGTAGCTATAACTGTGAGGAAGATCAATATTCCCTAAGAGTTGGATCGATTTGCCGGCCAGAGCAGCGGGAAAGACGCGATCCCCCAGCGCCGAATTGAGGACACGTGGGCCAAAGAAATCAGCGGCCCGACCAAGTGCAACACGCACTTGTCCCTCGCTATGTGCTTTGAGATAGGTTTCGGCGACTTTTGCTCGCATCTGCCCTTTGCGCGTGGTTGCGGCATAAGGGCTGCTCTCTTTCATAGCCTGCCCATGTGTTTGCCCATACATATACAGCGTATCCGTCACGATCAGCTTTGCTCCGACAGCAGCCACGCCCTCTATAATGCTCTCTTGTAAGCGGGGAATGATGGTCACTTGTTGTTCATAAGAGACGTTGGCACAATGATAGGCGGCTGCTGCCCCTTGACAGAGGGTACGGACTGCCTCCGACTGTAACGCATCGCCAGCTACCAATTCAGCTCCTGCCGGAACTTGCCCCTTGCCGCTGCGATTCACCAGACGTACCTGCTTGCCTGAGTCCTTCAATTGCTCAGCCAGTGTGAGACCCACAGGGCCAGTGCCGAAAATGACATGTAATTCCTGATCTCTATTTTGCATGGAAGCTTCCTTTCCCTCTCACTCAATTACTATTGAATGGCGATATAAAATCTAACAATGTCAGATAGCGGACAAAAAAAACGAATGCCCCTTCTGGTCTGCAATCTTGCTCCTTGCTGGCCTTTCTCAACCGTCCCTTCGCAGGAGGGAACACGAGAAGAAGCAGCTCGAAGAGGGCAAGAAGCCTGCCTACTCAGCGCTCTTTTGTAGTGTCATTCCGGTCAGGAGTGCCTCGATTCCCTGTTGCAGCAAGCGTCTGGCCCGTGGCTCTCCACCTTCAATGCGCTCAGCCAGCGTCAGGCTCACCATGCCATGCATCAGGCTCCAGGCGATTTCAATTGAGCCAAACGAGTCTTCCAGAACGATATCGTTCGCCTGCGCCCAGTCCTCCAGCGCTGCGATCGAGACCATGCCCGCCTCGCGTCCTGCACGCGCTGTTTCCTGAATATCAAGTGGAACGCCTCCCATCCCATTCATGATTTGATAGAGTTCCGGGTTGCTTTGCGCAAAATCCCAGTACGCATCAACGATTTTGAAGAGGCGTTCTCGGAGATCTTCTGTCGAGAACCGAGCCTGTTGCGTTCTGGCAATGAGTTGTCGATAGCCCTCACGCATTAATTCCAGGAGAATCTCTTCCTTATTTGCAAAGTACTCGTAGATCATCGGTGTACTATACTCGATGGCATCAGCCACTTTGCGTATCGTCAGCGCGGGCCATCCCTCTTGTCGAGCAATCTGATGAGCAGCGGTCAAGATACTCTCTCTGGTTACTTGCTTTTCACGCGCCCGTCTCTCTTTGATTCCCATGTATATATCTCCATTAGAAAATCTAACGTTGTCAGAAATAATACTAACTGAGAATGCTCCAAAAGTCAAGGGTTTTTCTCAAGAGACCAGACAGTGTGGTTGCATAGAAAATTGCGGGGGTGAAGCGTTCCGTTTCAACCTCTGCCAGCACTTATTATTTAGAAGCAGTAAATAGCGCTTGAAAAATGCGTTCCTGGGTCTCGATCTTGGTTATGGAATTGTCGCCTTGCTCTTGATCGTTGTAACACGCGGTCAACTGGGTCAACAAAGAGTTAGCATGCTTTCCGATCCAGAACCCATGATGAAAGCGAAGCAAACTGGTTCAATAGAGAGAGAGGGAAGATAGAACGTAGACGAATGGGCAAGGTCGTGTTACGTTCTATCTTCCCTCGAACAGATAGCCAGTTATAGTCTTTCAACAATACAGGCAATCCCCTGTCCGACGCCGATACACATGGTTGCCAGCCCGTAACGACCGCCGCGCCGCTCCAACTCGTGCAGCAGCGTGACGATCAGGCGGGCGCCGCTACAGCCGAGCGGGTGGCCCAGCGCGATCGCTCCACCGTTGACGTTGAGCTTCTCTTCGTCGATCTCCAGTTCACGTACGCACTGCAAGACCTGGACCGCGAAGGCTTCGTTGAGTTCGATCAGGTCCATATCCTGCATGCTCAGCCCCGCCCGTTGCAGCACCTTGCGCGTTGCCGGGATCGGTCCAAGCCC
>JAICIM010000482.1 GCA_025928885.1 Ktedonobacteraceae bacterium
AATGACATTAGACATCCTTTACATAGAGAGAGACACACTTCTATAAACACACAACATGCAAAACAACCACTGACGTATTTTAAATAGATTTTTTGATATAAGTATAGATAACGATCAGTAGTACATAAGCCGAAGGGCTTTTCAAAGGTCGATCCTGGCTGGCAAAAGAGCCTGAAGAGCCGAGGAAAGACAACTTTGAAAAGCCCTACGTTTATGATTACCTCAATTGTAGGAAGGTTATGCAAGAGATACAATAGGCAAAGTAACTATAAAAAAGAAAGTCCATACGTGCAAATATGCTATCATAAGGCAAATAGAGCCGGAGGAGGTTTGCCAAAGGTACCATTTCGTTGTTCCTGATGATACAGGATGATATCATAAATCATTGAATACGTTGCTAGATAGAAGCGCACGCCGAGCGTTAAGAGGCCAATCACTCATGGGTAAAAAATATATCCTGTTCCTCTCCCCTTCAGAGATGATGTTAGCAGCGGCTTGAGCGTGGCTGGGGAGGGTGATGACGATAAACACGATAGGATTTACAACCTGGTTTACTCTTGGCTGTTATGGCGGTTTAGCTTCTTGTGCTGTCGCCATTGCTGCCAATGTCTGTTATACGGTATTGCGCCAGCGTGGAACAAGCCGTCAGTTGGTGGCGATTGTTGTCATCTGCGCACTCGCCGCACTGCTTTTGCTGCCTGCAATTATCTGGTTTCATCTTCGTTTCAACATCCGACAGACGCAGCTCTCACACATGGAGATCTACCTTGTCCTGGCGTATATCGCATTTTGTGGCTGGCTGTTGCCCATTGGAGCTACCTGCGGCTATATCCTGTTTACGCGCTCTCGTGCTGCATCTTCACCTCTGCCTCTTCAGGAGAGCGAACAGCAGAGCCAGCAGCAACAGCAGTCTGTTCCACCACGCTATCAACCAGGTATGCCTGTCCCTTTTGTCTATGGGGACGATACACCCTGGGGCTGGTTAGAGTATCGCACCGGGAGTTTTCAAGGGCAACGCCTGGCGCTCAAGCGGGCCATTATTACGATTGGTCGCGACGAGGGCAACGAGATCTGGCTTGATGATGACATGGCTTCGCGCTATCATGCTGAGTTGACCTGGCATGATGGACGCGTTTATTTGACCGATTGCGAAAGCTTGAACGGGGTGCAGCTCAACGGCCAGCGCATTCAACGCAGCGTTCTGGTCTCGTCCAATGATCTGATCGAGGTTGGTTCGCATCGCTTTGGTTTTGTGCTGGAAGAGGAACCGCGCAAACTTGACGAGAGCGATGATCCCCTGGACCACCATACATGGCGCTCGGCGCTGGAGTCCTTAACCGCCGGAAGCAATGTGCTGCCCGCGACCCGACCGCTGACCGATTTCCAGGCCACTGTTGGGGAAGAGTTGTCCGATAGCCATTTAAAGCAGACGGAGGAGGTTGATCGGGCCGCTCCTCTCAGGTTGCCAAATACTATGCAGGGGGCGCTCGTCATTTCTGGCGGCAGTAAAGCGGGACAGAACTTTCGCCTGAATCGGCCATCTCTCACGGTGGGGCGTGGCATTGAAAGCGATGTGATTATCAATGATACGTCGATTTCACGGCGACATGTCCAATTCCTTTGCCAGCCGGATGGTGATTATGTGCAGGACCTTGTGAGCCGCAACGGCACGACGATCAATGGGGAGCTGTTAAGCACTCCCAGGCGCTTGCAGTTTGGCGACAGGGTGATGATCGGGAATATCTGTCTGGAATATACCAGTGTACACACGTTGCAATCGTCGTCCGTCACGATGGATATTACCCCTCCACCTACGATGACAGGCCCCATCAGCGGTGTCGGTCTGGCTCCGCTGCGGTTGCCCAGTCGCCAGAAAGAGGAATAACTGCTCTCATGGTCTGCCCCGCTTTCTGCTTTCAGATGCGGGGCAGACCGCTCTTACCACTCCACATCCGCATTGCTCAGGGGATGCCAGCCCAGGATCGGACGGCCATGACCGGGATAGAGATAATACACATGCAGGCTGCGCAATACGCGCAATGTCTCTTCCAGTTCGTGCCGATTGCTGCCGCCACGCAATAGCGGCGCTCCTCCCGAGAGGGTAATAACGGTATCGCCGCACAGCAGTTCGTACGTGAATGCGTTATAAAGGCACAGGCTTTCCGGTGTATGGCCCGGGCTGGCGATCATGCGCCAATCGGGATGCGAGGGCAGTCCCATGACATCTTCCAGCCAGAGGTCGATCAACTGCATCTGCTGGGTATAGGCGGGTGGAAAGAGATCGAAGTGATGCAGCGGCCCGGGCAGCAATTGACCGGCGATATGGCTGATGCGAGGTCCCATGTTGCCGACCCGTTGCTCTTCCTGCGCCAGTTGTTGAATGGCATGCGATGCAGCGACCGGAGCACGACAGACGGAGCGCAGAGCTTCGACTCCTGCCGTGTGATCGGGATGGAGATGGGTCAGCACGATAAGATCGATGTCGGTAGGTGAGCGATGCAGAAATTGTTGCACATATTTGCATAGCAGATGCACGTTTAACTCCGAACCTGGATCAACGATTATCAACCGCTCATCGTCGATTAAGAACGTGTTCGCCATTGAGAAACGATCTGTAATGGTGTGTACGCTCCTGAGCCGGGGCGTAGGAGATAGATCCCGGGATTGGTCGGCAGATGCAGGGTTCAAGTCATCCCTCCGCTGGTCGCAATACTCAAAATATGTTTCTATCCTAGCATCCACGGTCAAGCCAGAGAGATTCACGCAATTTGTGTTACACAAACCGCGCCAGGAAAGCCTCCGTCATTTCTGTAGGGGATGAGCTGACCCTCCTTGTTTGGGGTCAGGGTGGGGTGGAACGCCCATATCCTCTTGACCACTTTTATACGAGACGGTATAATTGCAGGGTGAAGACATCAACTAGCATCTGTGATAAAAGCAAGAGACGGCGTAAGATGACTCATTGAGAAGAGTCAGCGCATCCTTTCCTCACGGACAGGTCTCTCTCTGGCTTGGATGCTTGCGTCTCGTACCGTAGGGTATACGGGAACGATCACTCCAAAAAGGGTGAACAACGCTTCTGGACATCTGACCTCTACTCACTGTTAGGAGACTGGCAGATGGGCAAGCCAGGTGGATGAAGGAAGAATCCCCGACCTTTCATGGCGGGGAGTGTCAAAATGATTACGTGGTTCGGGAGCAAAGTCCCTGCGGTTAGTAATGTCCCAGCCCCGGTTCGTTCCGCCATCCGGAATCTAGGAATCACTGCCTGTGAACCACAGAGAACATTCTGCATGAGATTGTCTTGTTAGAACAACTTCATCTACCAGTGAGTTATTGTCAAGCGTAACGATAAAGATGAAGAAGGGGAATTAGTATTCATGATGTCCAATGAGGGCTACCGGGATCGTATCCTCACCTGCCGTGATTGTGGAAATGAGTTTACCTTTACTGCTGGCGAGCAAGAGTTCTTTGCCAGCAAAGGATTAACGAATCCTCCTGGTCGTTGCCCATCCTGCCGTGCTGCCCGGCGCGGTCAGCAGTTCAGTGGTGGCGGAGCACGTGCTTCACGTGGTGAACAGTACGATGCTATTTGTGCGGCGTGTGGTCGTCCAACAACTGTACCCTTTATGCCCCGCGAAGATCGTCCAGTCTATTGTAGCGATTGTTTCCAGGCTCAGCGTGCTTCACGCCGTCCGCGTGAAGAGAGCAACAACTATAGTTTTAGTTATGGCAGTAGCAACAACTACAGCAGTAGTGATGGCAACTATGGTGGTGGTGGTGGCAACTATGGCGGTGGTCGCGACCGTCGCGGTGGCCGAGACCGCCGTGGCAGTAACCGCGATCGTGATCGTCGCGAGAACCGCTGGGATGACCGCTGGTAGATCAAAACCGGTCAATAACGTCATATAGTATGAAGAACTGAAATGCGACAAGAGGGCAGCTCCACTGAGGGTTTGTCCTCTTCATTTTGCTCTTTAGTTTCTGTCTTTCTCATTTTCCCCACCCATATGTTATACTAGCGTCAATACAAGTCCATATCCTCGATACGGAGGTTGTTCTGAACAATGACAGTCACCCGGGATGATCAGTGGCCGCATTATAGCTATATCGTGCCTCAGATCTATACAAAATCAAAAGTACGCCTTGTTGGTTTAGGGACGTATACCCCTCAAGGAATTATTACAAACGAATTTTTTGCTTATATATCGACCCGTCTTGGCGATCCGAGGAAAGCGGAAGATCTTGAGCGCGTCACCGGCTTGCAAACGCGCCACGTGCGTTCCAGCACCCTCGATCTGTGCCGCAAAATGGCAGGCGACGACGCTCCTGGCCTTATTTATGCTCCTGATGCGCCTGCTGAAGAATCGCTGGTCGATATGGCTGTTATCGCAGCCCAACGAGCACTAGCCAGCGCGGGCCGCGATGTTTCTGAAATCGATACGATCATTGGTGCCTCTTCTTCCGATAACGATGCTTTTCCGACGATCGCTGGCTGGGTACAGATGCGCCTCGGTCTACCGCCCATTCGGGCCACTATGCTGCGCGGCGCCTGCGCCTGCCAGACCGAGGCATTCCAGGCATGTGCTGAGGTGTTGGCGAGCAGTTCCGCGAAACTGGTGCTGCTGGTGACCTCAGAGGGATTGCTGCCCAACATCATGAACGTGCTGGACTGGAAAACCAGCTCGTTGTTCGGTGAAGGAGCTGCTGCCTTCCTACTGGAGCGCGGCGATGAGGATACCTTTGTCATCAATGGCTCCGACGCCCATCAGGCCCGGTCGCTCATCTATCAGACGCCGCTACGCAAAGATGTCGTTGAGATGGCGGAGGTCGATATCAAGATTCGCCAGTTGTACCGGGAAGGTCGCGGGAAAGATCTGGCGCAGTTACTGTCTCAATATATGGTTGGGTATACCAAGATGAACGGCAAAGAGGTGTTCCGCGCCGCCCCGCGTGCGATGGCTGAAAGTGTTGATGCTGTGTGCCGCCATGCTGGTCTCCATCCCGACGAACTGGCCCATATCGTACCTCATCAGGCCAACTCGCGCATTACCCGCCGCCTCGGCGAACTGCTGATCCACGATTATGGCTGGCCCGAAACGACGATGGAGAAGCTGGCCGATAATTTCCGTTACTACGGCAACCTCTCGAACGCCAGCATCGCTCTTGCCCTCACGGAGTTGTTGCGCCAGGGACGGCTGCACGATGGCGAATGGGTGGCCCTGCCCGCTGTTGGTGGCGGCATGAACTACGGCTGCTGGCTGATGCAGTATCATACCCTGCCTAATCTCGACGTAACCCTGAATCCCCAGGCATAAATGAAAATTTCCTTGCAAGAGGAGTCGTTTGCGCGGGGGGGGGTCTTGGGTGGGGGGGGGGCTGAAAATTTTAAACACGCCCCCCAAACACGGGCGGCCGGCAGACAACAACAAACACACCGCCCACCCGCCGGAAAA
>JAICIM010000284.1 GCA_025928885.1 Ktedonobacteraceae bacterium
GGAGCCACAGGCCCCGACGTGAAATGCTCTTCAGGGTTCTTCTGCGACGACAGGATAAAGGTCTTATACATGTCACAAAAACGTCGTCTCTTGCGATTTGTGTTTGAGCAGCGAAATGAGAGGACACTCCACTACTGTATGGAACGGTTGCAATGGCTCTATCCAGCAAACGCCTGGCTGCTCTCTCAGAGAACACACAACGAGCAAAGGACATAGTTATGACGACATCCACACAACTTCCGGTGATCATCGTTGGCGGCGGCCTATCAGGTCTTGCAGCTGCCGCGCTGCTGGCTCAGGCTGGTTATCCTGTGAAGCTTTTTGAGCAGGCCAGTGCTCCCGGCGGGCGGGCCAGAACCAGCCAGCAGAACGGTTTCTTCTTCAATCAAGGCGCACATGCCCTCTCTCTCCAGGGGCCAGGTACGCAACTGCTGGCAGAACTGGGTGTCCATTATAGCGGCTCGGAGCCTATGCGCACAGGCTCCCTTGCTATTGAAGGGGGAAAGCTCTATCCCTTGCCCATCAATGTAGCCTTGATGCTAGAAACCCGTCTGCTCTCATTTGCAGCGAAAGCAGAGCTATCTCCTCTATTTGCCCGTTTCAAGCTGGCGAAGGTTGCAGAGCTTCACCACGTCAGCTTGCAGGGCTGGCTTACTGCACACGTAAAACATCCGCAGGTACATCAGTTTCTCCTGGCTGGTGCTCGCCTCGCCAGTTATAGCAATGCGCCAGATCTCCTTTCGGTCGCCTTGCTTCCCTCTCTGCTAAACACGCGGCTTCTCTATCTGGATGGTGGGTGGCAAACGCTGGTGGACGGACTGCAACGTAAAGCGCTGGAGGCGGGAGCTGAGATCAAAACACAGGCCAGGGTCAGGGCCGTTGAAGTCGCTGGCGAACGGTATAGCGTCCAGCTAGCAGATGGGTCGAGCCATGTAGCAAGCGCAGTTCTGCTTGCCACCGACCCCAGGACGGCCTCTACTTTAGTGCAGGATGGCACCCATGAAGCGCTACATCGCTGGGCAACCCAGGCGATCCCGGCCTATACTGCCTGCCTCGATATCGCCTTACGCCACCTCCCCAAAGCAGAGCGCATCTTCGCGATCGGCATTGACCGTCCACTCTATTATTCGGTGCATTCCGCCACTGCACGTTTAGCGCCGGAGGGAAGCGCCCTGGTTCATATAATGCGCTATCTCCACCCGGATGAATCCCCGGAACCAGAGACCACGCGGCAAGAGATGGAGGCGCTCATGGATCTCTTGCAACCGGGCTGGCGTGCGGAAGTCGTGGCACAGTTCTTCCTGCCGCATATGATTGCCTCCAATGCGATCGTCCAGGCACAGTTTGGCGGTCTGCTCGGGCGGCCCGGTCCAGCAGTTCCTGGCCTACCTCATCTTTACGTCGCTGGCGACTGGGTTGGTCCACAAGGAACGCTGGCAGATGCCTGCTTTGCCAGTGCCAGCAGTGCGACACAACTGATCATAGCGGACCTCTCCAGACAGCAGAGCGCCTCTCTCGCCAGCATTGCAGAATAAATTATTAAAGCATGCATGACCATGAATACATCACCTTCTGACTGATGGTTGCTGCACCATCAGTCGGCGTCGGAACCGTCCTCTTCGGCGAGGATGCGATACAGTTGTCGGCGTGTATTCACCAGCAGGGTGCGGGCCGAGGCGATCTGAGCCGCCGTTCCCTCGTGCATGACCTGTCTGAGGGCCGTCCCAACCTGTTGGAAAAGTCCACGCAGTTCCTGCTCACTATCATCGACGCTGCCAACTACAGCGCTCCACGCGTTGGTCAGTTCCTCGTGATGCTCCTGCACATACGCCTGCCCGCTGTCGGTCAGATGAAAGACGCGTCGCCCCTCGCTCTGCTCAACACGCACAAGCCCCTCATCCTCAAGCAATTGCAGTGCCGGATAGACCGATCCCGGGCTTGGCTGCCAGACCCCCCCACTGCGCTCACTCACACGCTGCATCAGGTGATACCCATGCGATGGCTGGTCTACTAGCAACAGCAGCAGGGCGGCACGCACGTCTCCACGCCCAACCCGCGCTCCATCGCGGCCACGGCGACGACCATGATGGCCTCGTGGCTCAAACTCCGGCCCCTCTTCAGAGTGACCGCCATATCTTCCCCTGCCTTCAAAGCCTCCTCGCCCACCATGACGCCTGCCATGCTCACCACCAAATTCTTCTCTTCCGCGCTCTCGACGCTCTTCTCGGCTCATACGCCACCCACGCGGCCCGCCAGCCCAAAACGCTGACCTTGTTCCCATCATCTCCATGATGACCTCCTTTATATCAAATGACATATCTTCGATATATCTATGATATATCTGGTTACATAATTTGTCAAGGGTAAACAGGATCATTGTGAAAATTTCCTTGCAAACACGGGGATGTGTCGCGCGGCTACGACACATCCCCGTGTTTTCATCGTGAGCAAGATCAGAGAAGTTTTACGCTCCCCTGCATGCTAGAATTGGCTGGTAACCCCATTACCATAGCAAGGAATAGAAACAGATGACACAGCAAGAACCTTCACTTTTCACGTTCTATAAAGGCTGGGAGAGCTACCAGCGCAACCTTGTCGAAATGATCGCCCCGCTTTCTCCCGAACAACTGGCATTGCCCGCAGCATCGCACCAATGGACAATTGGCATGCTGGCCCAGCATATCGTAGGGAACCGCGTCTGGTGGTTCCAGGTGTGGATGGGCGAGGGCAGCCCCGAGCTTGCCCCGATCGCCCATTGGGACCCTGCCGATGCGGTAGAGCAGCCCCAGCTCGATGCCACCACCCTGGTCGCCGGGCTAACCTCCACCTGGGAAATGATCGCCGGGGCGCTCGCGCGTTGGACCGCTGCCGATCTTGAACAGGTCTTTTCCACACCAGCCACCTTAAAAGAAGAGGAGCGAGCAAACTTCCCTCCACATACACGCCAATGGATTCTCTGGCACGTGCTTGAACATGAGATCCACCACGGAGGCGAGCTTTCTTTAGCCCTCGGTGAATACGGGCTGGCGGGTATCTATGGCGACGCTTAGCGCTCAAGATCCGGGATAAACAGGCTAGCTATACTTCTGGTGTGACCCGCAACACTGGATTGGGCATAGGGGCATCGTGGCGGAAGAAGTCAGCGCCGTCCTTCGACTTCTTTCCTGCCTCTTGCCAGTCCTTAACCCAGCGCTGGATATCAGCGATGCGCTGTTCTGCCTGCTCACACCACTCTTTACTGCGATAGTAAGGATAGATCTCACCACTCCCATCATTTGAACGCCATTGCTTTTCTAGTCGCTCCTTGAATTCTTTCTGCTTTAAAACATGTTGCAACTCTTCCACATTTTCTTCTAACTGCGCAGTCAGCACAAGAAAACGTACCCACCAGTGATGATCAAAGCTGAACGATGTCGGACTCAGGATCTTCCCGGCTTCCTCCCCCTTCGCGATGATGCTCTTGATTGCTGACTCAGGCATCGCCAGATTCAATCCCCCCTCCGTCGCATCCAGGCGAATTTGCACCACCCGCTCACGGTAACTCGGCAAATTTGTTTGCGTCGTGTCGCGATAGTTCTGTGCGGTCCCAAAAATCGCCCATAAGAACGTCTGAAGCTCGTCCATGTGCTGCCACTCTACCCCCTGATACTCTTCCGCGCGTGGAAGATAGACCTTCTCATTTTGCTCTTCGGCGCTCATATCAATTGCATGCGATTTCTCTTTTGGAATTGCCTCAAGTGCGCTGATATTCGCAGTATTTCTGACTGAGGTCAGGTTAATCCCAAATGTAGGACGGTTGGGCAACCAGGCATCAAAGAACTGAATAGGAAAGTTACTACAAATCCCGCCATCGCTAAACCAGTTTTTTTGCAAATCCTGCTCGCCCAGTCGTTCCTGATTGGGGTTCTGCCCATATGCCTGTGCAGCGGCCATACTAACGGTATAGAGTGGCAGCGCACTCAGCAGGAGCGGATAGCTCAGGCTCAGGCGTGCGCCAACAACGACGGGGATCTTCTCGGCGTCCGGGAGAAAGTAATACCCCTCTGGTAGCAACTCCGGGGGGACCACATAGGATGTTCCTGAAGCTCTCTTTTGAGTCGCCTTACGGGGAGCGTGCTTACACAAATAATTGACAATATAGCGCGGGAAAAAGCGCTCCATCTCGCTGGCGTTAAAGATGAAGTTTTCCAGCCCATGAGGCAACACATACGGCAACCCATGACTGAGGTTGGATGTGAGCATTTTCAGCCCTATCTGCTTCCCTTGCAGTTGGCCGAAGGTCAGTGGAACGGCCTGGGGTGCCAAGCCTGCCATCTTATCAATAATATCGCTCAGCCAATCGGTCAGGTTCGGCAGTTGAAGAACGCCTGGTTGTTCGGCTTCTGATGTGGAGGTATGGCCTGTACAAATCCCATAACCATTGGCGGGCAATCTCCTGCTGATAAGATCATCAAAGTCCAGAAACACACTGACCACCCGACCGATCCACATGCCCAACCATGCATTGGCGGTAGAGAAGGCGATGGCGAAGAGCACAAACGCAACAAGCGGTATCCAGAGATTGTGTGTCCCTTCCGCTGGCGTAATAGCAAAAACGATGCCCAGCACGGACAGAGCAAGGATGGCAGCAACAATTAGTCCGCTCACAATCCCCCACTTCATTCCCTGTTGCCCACCTGCTTTCAACGCTTTATAAGAACCTGTCCAGGTATGAATCAGCCTGTTGGCAACAGGCAAGATGTTAGGCCGTATGCCGGGCAGCAAAAGGGCGATGAAGCGCAAAAACAGGGAGAACGGCTTCTCTTCAACTGCTTGAGAACCATCTGTTGTTACAGGTCCATTCGCGCCCGAGTCCAACCCGGCCAGGAGGATATCTAGCAACGGTTGTGTTTCTGGCGAAGCCTGGAAGAGATGGAGCAGATTGGTATCTTTGCTGAGCCACTCCTTTACTGCATCCAGGCGCTCAAACCCGCCGCCATCGCGATTATATTCCGCAGCCGCAGTGCCAACAGCAGCGATTGCCCCCGCCGACGTTCCACCAATGTTGCGAAAGGTATAATGCTCTTTCAGCGCCAGAACCGCCGGTGGATAGACAATGCCACTCGTAATGCCACCTTTCATCACCAGATCACATGTGCGTATAGATGTATTTTTCTCCATAAGAATTACCTCCCTTGTATAATACAAAAAGCACAACTTTAAATAAAAAGTTTATCTTTACCATGATAGACGCTGGCAAGCAAATTTTCTAGATCCTCCTGCCTCTTGCTGTGGCTGGCAATCAATGCAAAACTTGCACCAGTCTCCGATAGATAATTGATGGATAGAAAGACATACTGAGTTCTTCTTTAATTATTCTTACGAGCAAGGAGGGATGGGAAATGATCAATCTGAATGAAGTAGGAGTATTTGATCCTCTTGACTTTTTCTTCTTTCTCGCGCTAACATGAATATGTATTCAAATTCAGAAAGGAGAAAAGAAGAACATGGTTGCTTCACGACAGACGAATCGCGAGGTTGCCCTTCCCCAGGGGATTGTACGGTATCGGGATGAGGGAGCGGGGCCAACGCTGGTCTTCATTCATGGCTTGCTGGTCAATAACCTGCTCTGGCGCGATGTCATTGCGGACCTTGCGGGACAATTTCGTTGTCTGGCTCTGGATTTGCCGCTTGGCGCACACACGGTTCCCCTGAATGCCAATGCCGATCTGAGTCCGGCGGGTGTTGCTCGCCTCATCGCTGATTTCCTGGCAACATTAGACCTTCACGACGTGACGCTGGTTGGCAACGATACCGGCGGTGCGCTGTGTCAATTGACGATTACCAATCATCCTGAGCGGATTACCCGCTTGATCCTGACAAATTGCGATGCCTTTGAGGATTTTTTTCCGCCGCTACTTCTACCGTTTAGCTCGGGAGCGCGGCTCCTGGGAACACGTTTCGCCGACCTACTCGCCTGGTCGTTTCAGACGAAACGCGCTCAACGGCTGCTTATGGCGAGCGTTTCTCTGCGACACCCCGATGACGAGACCCTCGACGCCTATTTCTCGGCTCTTAGCAGCGGCGCTAGAGCGATCAGGCACGATCTCACGCAGTTCCTCAAACAGGTCTCGAACCGTTATACAATAGAGGCTGCGAAAAGGTTTGCACAATTCCAGCAACCCGTATTGATTCTCTGGGGCAAGAACGATCTCTTCTTCCCGGCACGCAACGCGCGGCGGCTGCAACAGGCATTTCCTGATGCCAGGCTGGAATTTGTCTCGCGCTCTCGTGCGTTTGTACCGGAAGATCAACCGATCCTCCTTGCTCAAAAAATTCGCGAATTTGTAGGTGAGTCACGTGCATTCGGGTCCAACGGACAGGAACGAAGCGAAACAACGTCCGAATTTGTTGGCGGGCCAGCAGTTTCCCCCGCGCCCCCAACAACTAAGGAGTAAACAAAAACGAGACGCACTCTTGCAGGCGGCACTGGGCCTCTTTGCTGAGCGCGGCTATGAGGCAACAACTATTGAAGAGATCGCCCATCAAGCAGGGGTCGCTGTCGGAGGCTTCTATCAACACTTCGCCTCCAAGCAGCAACTCCTGCTCATGCTGATGGATGGGCTGCTCGATGGTGTGGCCGATCTTTCTCAACAGTGTACCCCACAGGACAATCTCCAGGAGGTTCGCAGCGCTATTGAGCGCGTGGTTCGCCAGGGACTGCTCATCGATCGCGCCTACGCCGGAGCATATCGGGCGTGGCGAGAGGCGGCAGCACTTCACGAAACATTGCGAACGCTCCATACACAGATTGAGCAGTGGACGGCGCTACAAATCGAGCAAATGCTGCATGTCTTGCTACAAACTCCAGGAGCAAGACAGGACGTAGATGTTCCGGCGCTGGCTGGAATCGTCAGCGTCCTGTTCTGGCGACTGGCTGATGTGCCGCTACGCGAAGCCGATGCCATCGTCACCACGATGACAGCAATGCTCTATCATACTATTTTCTGCGACACGACAACATAAACTGTATCCTTTAATACAGAGGAATATCTTTTTTCAGCTCTTCATCCAGCTGTTGGGCAGTAACTCCAGTCAGACCTGTGTGATCGATGATGACCTGGCCAATCGATGGCATCGTTTTCCTGTTCTCCTGATCCCACAGCTTCGCACGCCTGATCGACTTGGGACAATGGAAGTAACACTCCTCAACCTCAACGGCAATAGCCAGCAACGGCCTCTTCCCCTGGACGGTCGAGCTATCCAACACTTCAGCGTCGCGAATAATACAGGCGCGACCATTGACACGTACGGTCTCTCCCTGACCGGGGATCAGAAAGATGAGTCCGACTTGAGGGTGCTGCACAATATTGGACAACGTATCAATCCGACGGTTGCCAGGGCGATCAGGGATAACCAGCGTGGTCTCATCGATAATCTGGACAAAACCAGGAGCGTCACCACGTGGGGAGACATCCGTTTGCCCGGCGGCATTGGTAGAGCCGATTAAAAGAAATGGAGACAGTCCGATAAATTCTCGACAGTGTTTATCAAGCGCCGCCAATTGCTTGCGGCGAATAGCCTCATGAGGATAACCGAGAATCTCACGCAATTCGGCCTCGGACGTGACCTTCTCCGTAAATGTTGCCAGCGACATAATAGAACCTTTCCTTTATCTTTGCCAGAAGAGCCTGTCCTCTTGATAGCTTGTTACCTTCTGTATTGACCTGACGATCAATATGAAGAAAGTATACCATTACATTGACCTTTCGGTCAATAGTTTTTACCCTAAGCTCGCCATATTCGCGGAGCAAGCTAACAATGCGCAAAACGAACACAGTAAATGCATAAACAGGCATATTTCATAAAAATAAATAGCGAAACACGCATTGACATTGCGCGAAACACGCATTATACTATAATTACTATCCAGGAAGGATAGTAACCACTCTTGTCTCGTGAAGAACCGCTCTGGCATAGGGATGCGTCACACAGCGTTCGTCACCCCCCTGCTGCCTGCTGTTCTCAAACACGTCTCTATCTTTTTGTTGGCCGTTTCTCTCACATCCTGACACGCTCGTCGCAACATTGTTCCATGTATTCTGACAGCCCCGGCCTCAGAGGATTTGAGGCGAACGACAATGATGTTTGCACATTCGTTATGGAGAAAGGACTCTATGAGACGTTTCATTCCTGCCCCGGTGATGCCTCGCAGTTCTCATCGGCATGAGTATGAAATGGCCCCACAGGAACAACCACAGCGCTACTGACCACTGCCAGCAATTAATCAGTAGCCACAATGGACCTCTACACCATCGGTTCAGCTTATCGTTACAGGGATGTACGTTTTCCAGCTAGTGGAAAGGACTCAAGGACGTGAAACGATCCACCTCTTACATGCACTATTTGCGTTCGCTTGGATGGAGATTCGTACTGGCGTGTATTGCGGTTGTAGGTGTCATTGCCATCGGCGGCGCATCAGGCATTGCCAGCACACCGGCTCTGGCGGCCTCGCTCCCCTGCGACATTTATGCAGGAGCCGGGACGCCATGTGTTGCCGCACATAGCACGGCGCGAGCGCTCCTCTCCTCGTACAGCGGCAGGCTCTATCAGGTCAAGCGCTGGTCGGATTCGGCGACCACCGACATTGGCACCCTCAGCACAGGAGGATACGCCAACGCTGCCGCGCAGGATTCGTTCTGCTCTGGCACCTCATGCACGATCACCATTATCTATGA
>JAICIM010000048.1 GCA_025928885.1 Ktedonobacteraceae bacterium
AAGTTATCGGGAAACTACGAACGACCTTACTGCGTTATTGCAGTCAACGTCAGACATAAGTTGTTCTGTCAGCCAGCCTTTTTTAGGCTCGTGGGGCAACAGGGCCACCAACTTTTGCAGCCTGGAAATGTAAGATCGCCATCGGCGCAATATAAATTCGGTCTCCATCTGAGATCACATGATGATCGATCCGTGATCCCTGATAGACAAGTCCATTTACGCTGTCGGCATCCTCGATGAGCCAGAAGCCATTCTCATAGCGTATCTTGGCATGCAGGCGCGAGACGCGCTGATTGGGGATTTGCACATCGTTGCCGGAAAGGCGCCCAATCGTCAATACAGGTTTGTCGAGAGGTCGCTCTCCTATAATTTCCCCTCCTAGTTCAATGATGACGCGCCCATTACGTAAAGGGGCTGAATGTGGGTGAGGCTGTCTTGGTATCACTGTGTGGTTGTTATTGAGCATTGGTCCACTCATAGGTCCTGAGAGTGGTTGTTGGGTTGGGATGATGATGCCAGGCTGTGAGATTGGTGATCCCGGTCGCGACTGGTTTGCTCCAGGAGATTGTACTGGTATGGCGGGAATAGCAAAAGCTGAGCGAATAATCGATTTCTCACCAATTTTTTCGATATTGTAGCGATTTTGTTCTTCCAGTAAGTTGGCGAATACTCCACCACGACGCCTGAGTTCTTTATATGCTCCCTGTTCGACGATGCGCCCTTCTTTTAGTACGATGATCTCATCGACGTTGCCAAGCGTGCTCAAGCGATGGGAGATCATGAGTACTGTTCGACCAACGATGAGCTTGTCCAGAGCATGCATCACTTCTGCCTCAGATTCGACATCAAGCGCGGCTGTTGGCTCATCCAGGATGAGAATAGGGGCATCGCGCAGGATGGCCCGCGCAATAGCCATGCGTTGCCGCTGCCCTCCTGATAGATCTTTGCCCTGTTCTCGTACCAGACGCTCGTAGCCGCCAAGCTCGTTGATGATCGCATCATGGATGTTTGCCTTCTTCGCTGCATCAACAATCTCTTCTATGCGTGCTCCAGGGTGTCCAATCTCGATATTTTCGCGGATCGTTCCCTCGAAAAGTACCGAGTCTTGTAATACCATACTGACGTTCTGACGTAGTACGGCGAGAGGATAATGACGATTGTCAACGCCATCAATTTTTACCGATCCCTGTTGGATTTCATAAAAGCGAGGGATAAGCTTGACAAGCGTTGTTTTCCCTCCGCCTGAGAGGCCCACCAGTGCCACTTTTTTTCCGCGAGGGATATGTAAGTTGATCCCTTGCAAAATTGGCCGCTCAGAAGTATAGCCAAAAACGACATTTTCAAATGCGATATCCCCGTAGAGTCTTGTGGGGCCATGATAGGGCTGCTGGCTTTCGATCACTTCGGGCGCTTGATCCAGCACTTCCTGAATGCGTTCTGCCCCTGAACCAGCGGTGCTGGCAAGATTGGCGAGTTTGGAGAGATCACGCATTGGTTGATAGAGCAGCTTCAGGTAGGTGAGAAAGAGCACCAGCGTACCGATATCAACGGTTCCTGCCGGTATCACAAAGGAGGAGAGCGTGACGGTATTCCCCGCTGCCACGTAACCACCGATACCTATGACGATGGTTGTGCCAATAATAATAAGAATACTGACCAGCGGCGTGAATTGCGCCTGAAGTCCGCTGGCTCGTAGACCTTCCGCACGATGCTCACTGACCCTTTTCCCGAAGCGCATGGCCTCGCGCTCTTCGCGTGTGAATACCTTGATGACGGTGAGCGCATTGATATCTTCTGTGGCAACATCCGCAACCTGTCCACCGGCTTTGGCAGCCCTTTTGGCTGCTTGCTTGATATTGCGGGTATAGCCTAGCACGATCAGAAAGAGGGCAGGAGCAATGGACAGGGAGATGATGGTATATTGCCAGCTAATGAAGAGCATAATCGCTGCTACACCTACCAGCGTTAAGCCGGCTGCCATGAGGTCTACCAGTCCATCGGTGACCAGTTTCTCAATATCGGCGATGTTGCCGGTGATGCGCTGTACCAGATCGCCCTTCTTTTGCTTGCCATGCCAGTCCAGCGAGAGGCGTTGCAGGTGCTCAAAAAGCTGATTGCGCAATCGAGCTGTCAGATTTTGGGCAATATAGGCAGCCAGAAACAGATCGAGGTAGGCCAGTCCCGCGCTTAATGCACCAAAAATGAGCAGCATCAGCACTGAAAAGACAATCACGCCGATGATGCTATGGTGGGTAAGCCTGGGGCTGGCTGCTGCTTTGGCGTCGGTTGAAGAGACCGGACATTGTGCCACAGGCGGTTGAACGACGGTCCCCGGCGGATCGCCTGGCAATGGCTTCAACGATGGGTCCAGAGCCGGAATATCAAATTTATCTAGAATCGGGTCTAGAAATGGAAATGTGCAAACCGGGTCTGATCCCGGGTTGCTAATTTTGCTGGGAATAAATTTTAGAGGAAATGCTGTGATAATATCGCAACCGACCTGGGTGACCGTGATGATGATCGCAAGGACAACCAGGACGCGGTATCCTTTCAAGTTGCGATAGAGAAATTGGAATAACATTGCTTTCTCACTCCCCGCTTCTTATGCGAGACAAGCTGTAATTTCCTCAAGCATGGCAGAGAGTTCTTGTGGTCTGGGACTGTTGAGACGATTGACACGACGGGTAGCTATCTTGAAGATGAGCGCACCTTCATACAAGCGTGAGCGCTCCATGATTGCATCAAGTGTTTCGCTCGTCACCCCTTTTTCGCGCATTGCCTCTCGGTAGGCACCTCGAAAAACCTCTGTAGCTTGTTCAAACCATTGACGCATTCCTTGCTGGTGATACCATAAACCACTGGGACGGAGATAGGCTAGAAAATAGCCAACATCAAGGGCCGGGTCGGCCAGGCAGAAGCCATCAAAATCCACGACGAACACCCGATGGCTGTGAAAGAGAAGCTGGCTGGCCTTAAAGCCTCCATGTGCTGGTCTGTAACTATCTGGTTGGGATGCCTCCAGGCGGGTAGCAAGCTGCTGAGCAAGAGTTTGGACTCTCTCCGCCAGGGCTGGATTGCGGGATGCAATCAGTGCTGCTCGTTCCCTGGCTCGTTTGGCCTCTTTTGCTCCGGTGCGTGGCGCATCTTTGCTCATCACGGTGCTGGAGTGGAGCCGCGCTAATGCCCGACCTGTGAGACGTAGCTCCTCATCAGGTATGATAATACGTGTGATATCTCCACCGCGCCCCCGTTCTAACTGCGGCTGTAAAGCACGTACGCCGGTGCGTAGCGTCTGCCATTGATCGTTGGTCTCAATATGCGCCGGGGGTTGAATGGCCTCATTGAAGGTTAAGCCGAGGGAGGGCAGGATCGCAAGTGGGCGCGGGAGTAATGGCAGTAATCCCGTCTTTGCCTGTTCCTCGTAAAGCTGTTGCTGCAAGAGCTGCACACGTTGAGCCTGTTCAGCGGCAGCGTAGACCTTTCCAAAGAGCGTGAGCGTTTGCTTTTCCCCAGTCACGGGATGTTGTAGCGCGAGGCGATAGCGGATCACGCAACGGCTGGCCGGTTTGTAGCGGACCGGCTCTGCATAGGCCGAGGTGAGTTGCCACGCTTCGTCTTGTAACTGGGTCTGTGCGGCGGTTTGGAGTACGGAAAAGATCTGGCTCTGGGGGGTCGTATCGCAGCTTGCCGCAAGAGCGGATAGGGCGGCGTCTGCCGGAAATTTTTGTACCGCAATCCCCAGATCCGCGATATGAAGGACCCCTGTTGGTGCAATCTCAAGAGAGGCTTGCTGCGTTTGTTGAGCAGTAAAAATAATTTGCGCCCCCTGGAGAGCCTGTTCATCGAGGGTTAAGCTCACAGCGCGATTGGGATCGTTCACACGGGCTTTGTGAGCTGTGTTCACTGCATCGACTGTGTAGATAACTGCAAGCCCTCGACCAGGCTTGCGTCGTAGATAGCGGACAAAAAGTCCGAGCGGTCCCTGTACATCGGGCAAGAGTGGTTGTTGCGCTCGCTCGAAAAGCTGAGTGAGGACCAGGGGAAGATCCATGATGGACAGGTGAGTTTCGGTGGTTGAGCGATCCATAGAGAGCCTGCCTTTCCCGACCGGATATATAGCTTATACAGTTTTTTAGAGTTGTATAGTTTATGACGCGCTTTCCGCACGTGGTAACAGATCTTCTACCAGTGTTACCAGGGCGTCGTCGGCCCCAGGGACACCGCGAAAACCAGGAAATGAATTGACATCCACAATAACTGGTCCGTGTTCGCTTATGAGGAGATCTACTCCATAGAGCCGCAGAGCGAAGACTTGCCCGATTGCCCGCGTAATATGCACCCATTCCTCTGGAAGCTCTTCGGTGCTCAGGGGAATATCTTCTTTTGATGCGCCCGGAGTTAATGGGGTGCGGCGACGGGCCGCAAAAATCTGTTGATCGATGACCCAGAGCTTGATATCCCACCCATCGCTCTTCGCAAACGCCTGTAGAACAACCGGTTCTTTGCTCCAGCGCGGGGCCAGTGCTTGCAACTCTTCGGCTGAGTCGATCTTGCCAACCAGATCGCCGCGATGGCTATAATGGCTTTTGATAATCAATGGGAAAGTCAGGGGAGAGAGAGGAGATTGGGAGAGTAGATCTTCCAGTGAAGGGAAGAAGGTCGTCTCGGGCCAGGGAAGATGTGCCTCTTTCATACGCTCGGCCATGAGAACGCGATCCTGACAGGCAACCGACGATGCCCAGCTATTTACGACTGTTGCTCCCTGTTGTTCCAGGTAGTGGGCCACTGTCAGGGCTTGTGGGGCATGCGATTTCAACAGGTAGAGATCGGCCTGCGGGAAGGTTTGTTCCTGGGCGATGGCCTGCTCTCCGGTTAATGGGCGCACGTCGAGCAAACGCACAGTGTGAGTTTGGCTCAATTTTTGGAGCGCGACACCGATTACAGGATGGTGTGGTGTCTCAGGATTATCCATAATAAGACAGATATTCATCATGTATAGTCTCTCTCTTTGCTAATTGATCTGATAACGTGTATCGAGTCAGTCCAGGGGACTCTTCAAGAGATGCTGAGTGTACTTTGCCTGTTTCCTGTGGTTGTTGATGATGGCCCTGTTTTTTGCGGCGTGCCTGTCTCTTGATCTCGGCTCGTTTTGCGGCATGCAGAATATATTCGGCCACCCGCCTGACGGCTCCTGGCACGCGGCCAAAGCTGGGAAAATCATTGATATCAAGCACCGCTAGACCTTGTGGCGTCTCTACAACATCGATGCCATAAATATCCAGGCCAAAGATTTTGCCGATATCCAGCGTGAGTTTGCGTAATTTTGGCGTCAGCGGAATAAATTCTTCTGCTACTTCGCCGTGTAGTGGTGACTTTTTCGCAATAGCTGCATACACCTCTCGACCAGTTACATAGATCTTGATATCAAAACCGGTGTTTTCAGCATAGCGTTGCGCCAGGAAGAAGCTATCTTCCGGTTCAGCGATCACGAGTGCGTCGAGGTCTTCCGGGCGATTTAGTCGATAGATACCCCGGCAGGAGCTGCCATTGCTGGGTTTGACGACGATAGGATAATCCTCCGGCGGGATCTGTTTGAGTAAGCGCGGGTGAGCGACAAAGTAGGTCGGCGGAATGGGAAGGCCGTGTGCGCGAGCGAAGGCTGCAGCCACCGCTTTATCTCGCACGAGACGAATAGCACGTGGGTTGTTAATTGTAGGAATACCAACCGCCTCCGCTGCTTCTAAAATGCTCAGTCCTGGCCCATCTGCAACGGTTTTTAGCACATATGCGTCATAGTTTTGTAGATGCATATCTGATAGGCAGGTAACGGTTTCCTGGGGTTCAAGCAAATCCACTACATGTCCCCACTGTAATAATTGATCCGCAACAACCATTGGCATTGGATCGTTGCGGTATTCTTCTTCAATGATGAAGCAGAAGCGCATGAGAGCTTCTCCCTTGCTGGCTTGCTAATTAACGGGAATTTCAGTACGTACTGATAAGTATAACGAGACAATACAGCAATGACTATCTCTTGATTCACAGTCTTTCTGTGTAATGGCTCGCTTAAATATATGTTAAATATACTTTAAATGCACTATACCATACCTCTGACGAAGAGAAAAGAGAGTACTTTGTCTTAGTACTCTCTTAACGTTAGTCATGGCTCTTTTTTGTAGAGCGTTATTTCAGAAATGGACCCAGTAAGCGAGCTACCCATCGTGGAAGGATAGCTGTTCGCTGGCCAGCCTGGAGTGTTTCGAGCGTTAATGCTTCCTGGCTGGTATGCCCGGAGGGAGGGGTATCAGGAGTAGGATTATTGGTATGTCCATTAAAATGGAGGATTGCTGACTTATCGCTACGAAGCGGTGAAGTGGTCCGTTGATTCTCCTCATCTTCAGCAATGGTGGCATAGGAAGAGGCAGACCACGAGCCGCTATGGCCATCTCCTCCCGTCTCTTCGCTGCGCACCGGCTCATGTGGATTGGGTAGATCTGCGGGTGGAAGATTGCCAGCCAGAATAGGTTCCTGTTGATGTAATATCTGGTCTCGCCTCATCGGCTGAGTGGCCTGATTCTCTAATGCCAGCCGTGTATCTACTTCTGCCAGCAGTCGGGCAATTTCTGGACGGAGCACGCGGTTGCGTTCAGGGATGCGGGTCCATTGTGCCAATGCTGCCGGGTAGTAGCCAGCACGATAACAGTAGAGGCCCAGCATTGATCGTGCATCGCAAATATTCATTCGTTGCCACAGGGCCAGTTCTTCGGCAGGCGTTTCGATCACATCTTCGCTGGCTTCGATAATCTCCACTAGATGATAGAGCTTGATCCCCATCAGGCGGTAGGGATAACCATAGTAGAGGGCCAGACGGCGACGGCGTGTTCTTTCAGCTGGATGTTTCCCAACAAAATAGCATTTCGTCCAGGTGCCACTCGACCAGACGATGCCAGCCAGCACCAGCACCAGAATACGGCCTAGATAGCGCTGCCAGGAAACTTCTACGATGCTGACCATCACTCCCAGCGCAGCGAAACAGGCACCCAATGCCCAGGCTGCATAGACCAGGCGGCGACGATCTATGCCGAGCAGGTCGAAGTGATGATGGAGCGGCGTTGCCAGGAAAGGGAGCGGAAATTCGGTATGTGGCACAAAATCTTTGCTGTTGGCAAAGCGGAGTATCTGCAACTTGTGACGAAATATACGTGTCATCACCCGGGCAGAGATGACAACCGAGAGACCTTCCAGTACGAATGCGCCGCCGATCATGAGCAGGAGCAACTCGTTGCGCGAGAAAATAGCGATCATTGCCAGGATACCGCCCAGTCCAAGCGCTCCACTATCTCCCATGATGAGCCTGGCCCGGCGTTTCGAGGTTCTATGACGTGCTGCCCACGAGGAAGGCCAGTTCCAGGGAAGGTAGCCCAGTGCCGCACCAGCGCAGAGGAGCGAGAGTACCTCTAGCACAATGCCGCCGCCGTCGGGATGTTTGGGATCTATCAGTCCGACAACAACGATACCCAGCGCCAGGGCCGCGCTAAAGACAAGTCCACCAGCCAGACCATCAAGACCATCGCTGAAATCGACGGAGAGCGAGGTCAGGCTACCAATGATGCCGGTCCAGATCATCAGGAAGATTAGCCAGCCGAAAAATGGTAGTTCACCAGCGACCACCTGGCAGGCGTTGCCGATCGGTAATGTATGTTGAGGTGTGCAGATGAGTTTATTTAGAAATGGTATGTCAATGTAGGGGCTGTAGGATTCGCGTCCTGCTGGCAGGAGAAAAAAGTAGAGAGCCGCAGCCGCTATTGATACAAGAAATACTCCGGCGAATTTTGCTCGTTCTGAAAGACCTTCATTGCTAAAAACTTTGTTCCAGTCATCGATAAAACCAACGATTGCATAGCCCAGCGTTGCACCGAGGCCGATGAGTAGAAGTGTCCATTGATCGTTATTAAAATGAAGAAGATAGCCTGCGCCAACTCCAGTGCCAACCATTGCCAGCGTGAAAGCCGGGCCTCCTACAAGGGGCAGCTCAATCGTTTTAATCTCTCGTCCCCCGGCTGGCAGATCGGGGCGGTGAGTGCCTGGTTTGTGTTCACCACTGCGGAATTTTGGGAACAATACGCTGGCTAGACCGCATAAGAGAAGACTTGCTGCTGAGCAGGTAATAAAAATCAGTAATAACCATATAGGATTTGTCCAGATAGGATTCATATATACTCCCAACACAAAATGATAACCTCAACGCTCCACTCATTGGAACGCGGTACTGATGGACAGAGTAACCGGGTGTCCTTTGTTTAGGAGAGAGGTACCCGCTTGCGTTTCCTATAGACTTTTTCGTAAAAGTTCCCTTGCTACCCGTCGGTCATCCCAGGGCAGTTTTTCTCTCCCTATAATAATACTTTGTTCGTGTCCTTTTCCAGCCAGCAGAACTGTATCTCCTGCCTCAGCACGCTTCAATGCTACTTCAATAGCATCTCGACGGTCCGCAATACAAAGAAAATCTTTTCCCGCTTGCTTCCCCTGCGCCTCCGCACCAGCCGCAATCTCACGCAAAATTTGTTCGCGGTCTTCGTCGCGCGGATCTTCATCTGTAATAACGAAAAAATCTGTCATCTCCGCAGCTATCCGGCCCATAATGGGGCGTTTCTGTCTATCTCGTTCGCCTGCTGATCCGAAAACCACCAGTAACTTCCCTTGTGTCACCGGTCGCAGGGTAGCCAGTACTTTTGCCAGGCTGTCTGGGGTGTGAGCGTAATCAACAACCACGCTAAATGATTGCCCCTCATCTATACCCTCCATGCGTCCCGACACGCCTTTCACCGTTGCCAGCCCTTGTACAATATCGGCCACAGAGATGCCCTGACTGTAAGCGGTGGCGATCGCTGCCAGACAATTACTAACATTAAAACGCCCGACGAGTTGAGTTTCGACGTGGCATTCTGCATCAGGAAAAATTACTCGGAAGGTGGTGTTGGAGGCGCTGAGTTGGAGATCGACTGCACGGATTGAGGCGGGAGTGTCGATGCCGTAGTCGAGGATTGGAACGCGGCAGTAGGGCTTCAGGATGTCGTAGCTGCTGTCATCGCGATTGAGAATAGCGACAGGATGGTTGCCCATCCCTTTATCGCGGTGAGGATCGAGCATTTCAAAAAGACGAGCCTTTGCCCTCCGGTATGCTGCCAGCGTTTTATGAAAATCGAGATGCTCATGGGTGATGTTTGTGACGACGCCGATATCAAAATCGCAGCCGCGCACCCGCTGCAATTCAAGGCCGTGTGAGGTGGCTTCAACGATTGCATGTGTAACCCCGGCGTCGCGGCATTGTTGGAGCATCTGTTGTACCTCCAATGCCTCTAACGTACTCTGACGCGTGGTATTTTCCCATTCCCGCCCACCAAGCTTGAAATTGGCGGTGGTCATCAGTCCTGTGGATCGTCCTGCCTCCTCGAAGAGATGGCTGATCAGATTGGAGGTCGTGGTTTTGCCATCGGTGCCGGTCACACCAATAGTGCAGAGGTGCGCTGCTGGATATTCGTAAAACGCACAGGAGAGATCCGCCAGCGCTTTTCGTACATCCGCAACTTCTATATATGGGAGTGGGGCGCTTTGCCCTGGAAGCGCTTCGCCCAGGGCGGCGCTTGCTCCCCGGCGTGTGGCTTCGTCTAAGAAGCGTTGACCGTTGGTGTGCGTCCCTGGCACAGCGATAAATAGCCCGCCCTCGACGACCTTGCGTGAGTCGTAGGCTAGCGCCGTGATCGGCTTATGTATGTCCAGCGTTTCAGATGGATAAATGTGTTCAGGTGCTTGTTCTAACGCTGCGAGTAACGTTGCTAATTCCATGAATACTTGCCTATGAGATAGGATAATGGTTCGATAAACTGGTTTCGTGCCATTATCGACCTTTCGTTGCGTTTGTCAGGATTTAATAATAGATTGTACGTGTGCGATGATATGGCCGCATATCTGCTGAGTTTTGTCCCAGGAGCCAGAGCTTTTGATCGATCTCTGCCGCGCTCACTATATGTCCTTGAACTGCGAAGCTTCTGCGCAGCAATTCACAGGCCCAGATGGTGGCGGCGCGAATCTCTACCTCCTCCTCGCTGCCTGCCGCGATCAGTTCCTGGTTGTCAATTTGCTCTGCCAATGAGGGGCAATATTCCAGCACGTTGTAGTGACGGAGAACCTGCGGTAATTTATAATCGGCAAACGCAGTGAGTTTATCCAGGTCGGCTAGATTGCCCCATTCTTTCCCACCAAATGCATGATGCAGATCGGCGGCACAGATTTGCGCACGCTTGAAGAAACGAACTTCGTGCTTGCGGTAGGACGCGACATCGTGAAAAGATGGGAAGGTATCAGCGAGCAGCAGGGCCAGCTCGACTGCATTGTGATGGGCCTGTTCAACGGCATGGGAAAATTGTCCATCAAAGCGTTCGAGCAGTATGTTGCCGACCTCGCGAACATTCTCTACGCGCTGTTCGAGAAGAGGAATGGTCTGGGTGCCGCGAAAAATGTGTGCAACGGTTTCGTGGCTGATGGTGCTGAGATATTCTGCATCCCAGAGGGGGAGATCGTCTGCGACGGCTCGCTTCAGGGCGGCTGCTTCCGCCCAATATCCGTTGAGAGTTTCTCCTTGATAATCAATGGTCCAGCGAGGTTGATCCTTTTCGGCCCAGAAGCAAAAATTTAACGCATCCAGCAGCAGAAGCCAGTTGACGGTTCGTTCGCTACCATCATGGAAGTGATACCGGGCATCCCAGAGGGCTTCATCAGATCTATTTTTAGCCTCTTGCTCTGCTGGTAACCATTGCTGGGTTAAAGATTCCACCTGGTCCTGGTTAATCCAGACGTGTTCTCCCGCCTCGATAGCGCTCCGTGTGCTGCTAAAGATGCCTGTCGGATCGTGGGCTGGCAATGAGTAGAGGTCATCATCATCAGTGTCATAGGAAGTGGCGATATCTACCATAAAAAACCTTTCTTGCATGGTTCTTTGATTCTACAGGGAATGTATTCATTCGTCAATAGTATCATTAGATACTTGATGGCCCATTGCCCATCATAGATATTTACCTGTTTTGCACTTAATACAGGTCATTGGCTCGTTTTGGTCGCTCTTTTTTCGTAGAGTTTGCCTGTGTAGAGATTATGCCGTGTGCAGAGGTAAAGAAATCCTGCATCGTATCCGACACTGTTTAGAGTGTCCATCATTTTCGACGGAACTATATCATAGCAAGAATATCGATAAGGTGTTGCAATGATTGGAGATTGTCTCTATGACTACAATACGTCGATTGCCAAATCTCATCACGCCACGTCAATTAGAGGTACTGGCCTGCCTTTCTCAACGGGACCAATGGTCGATCGGCCAGCTCGCATCATCTCTAGGTGTGAGTTGTGCGGCGGCAACCAAAGTGATTACCCGCTTGGAGCGCAAAGGATTGGTATCGCGCACTGTGGATATGATGGACCGGCGTTGTGTAAATGTACGTGTAACACATGTAGGAATTGAAACATTACGCCGGGAAGGTGTGTAAGTGGAGGGAAAAGAGCGAAAAGATGGGCATGAACAAACTGCTCCACGATGAAGAGGGAGCCTTGTTTGTATAGTTTCCACTTTTTATCAGCAGTGATACTCTTCTCTTCTTGCATCAATAGCCCGGATCAGGAAGCTTTGACGTATCCTCGCTCTTTTGCATACTGCCAGAGAGATTTTTGCAGCTGTCTCCGCGCTCGTGAAATGCGGCTCATGACCGTCCCGATCGGTATTTGCAACGCCTCTGCAATTTCTTTGTAAGAAAGCCCTTCAATATCGGCAAGTATAACGGCCATGCGGAAATTTGGAGGGAGATCGTTGAGCGCTTTATAGACATCCTCATCCAGATATTGATTGAGTACCTCTTCCTCGGCTCCCTGGCTTAGCTCCTGCCCACTCAGATCTCGGATCTGATTATAAAGGTAAAACTCTTCCCCTTCCGGCAAGGAGGTGGGTGTAGGATGGGTGGCCTGTTTACGGTAGCGGTTGATCGCTGACGTATTCAAAATGCGGAAGAGCCAGGCACGCAGATTTGTGCCGGGCTGGTAGGTATGGGCGAAACGAAATGCTTTGAGCATCGTTTCCTGGACGAGATCTTCAGCCTCCTGCGGGTTATTGGTCATACGCAAGGCGGTGCGATACAGGCTATCCAACTGAGCCAGGACGCCGGCCTCAAAGTCTTCGGTTGGGACCTGGGGCTGGTTCGGGCTTGTTTGTGTCTGTTCTGGGATCTCTGACGCATGTGTGTTTTCTTCAGGCAGTGTCTGCTCCAATTCTACATCTGTATGTGCTGGTTGTCCGGGTGCGTTTTCAAATCTTGACTGTTCCGACATCAACTTCTCCTCTGTGCGGTCCCATGCCGGGGCCAGTACTTTCTTATGGAAAGTACTATCAGTATATCGTATTGGCTTAGGGAATGAAACCCCCCCCAATTATGTTAGAATAGACAGATATAATGGCGAGCTAGCGTATGGAGAAGGTTTTATGGATTGTTCAAATTGTGTTGAGATTACTGCTCGTCTCCATCTCTATATAGATCGGGAACTCAGCGCTGAGGAAGTTTCGATTGTACACCAACATCTGGTCGATTGCCCCAGTTGCACTTGCCGCTTCCATTTTGATCAGCAGGTGAAGTGGTTGATCCATGAGCGCTGTACTATTGAACATGCTCCCTCTCACTTACGCGAGGCTGTGATGCGTATAGCACATATGCCTGTTGGTGAGCGGATTAAGCTAGATCCCGAGCTGGTGATGGAGATTAAGGCAGATCTCGAAGGTCGTGAATAAAGGGCGGAGCGATCAGCCCGGGATGCCTAATGCTTGTAAAAGCGCAAATTTCAGTTGAGCCAGTGCGAGCATTTCTCCTATGGCAAGTGCAAAAGCCAGGCCGAAAAATGGCAATAATTGTTGATAGGTTGCAAAGGTTTCGCCGCGCTTGCTGAGCGCAATGATAAAGATTAAATTGATACTACTTATTGCTATGAGAATGCCAGTTGTGCTGAGCAGTGCCAGCGGATAGAGGACAATGCCGCTTTGCGAGGTCACGGCGAAAAAGCAGAGAATGAGGACCGGGAGAAAGAGGAGCAGGCTTTTCCACGTGGGAATGCTGCTCTGCTGATTGCCCTCTTGCCAGAAGAGCTGATTGAGGATCGGCAGGGCCAGCGAAGCCATTGCCAGTCCTGTGACCAGCCCTGTTCCCAGTCGTAACAGGTTATGTGGCTGATAGAGGTGGGGGAAGCCGAGATCAAGTGCCAGCGAGTTGAAGCCATCGATCGCCAGTGCGATGATGCCAACGGCCAGCACGATGATAATTGAGCGTGGCGGCACCAGTCTAGCGCGTCCTCGTCCCGTGCTGTAGAGGACGATCAAGGTGGTGATAAAGCCGAGGTAGATGCCTGTGTTGCGTGAGCAGAGGGGTAGGCGCTCGCCACCTGGATAGAATGAGTGGGTGGGCATTTGTGCGCATACTCCGCTATCAAGCCAGCGGAGACGGTCAAGCAGCGAGGCACCGGGGAGGAAGATAACCAGTGCCAACAGTCCGAGGTAAAAGACGGCCAGGAGTCCTGTGATCCAGGGTGGTGTACTGGCTGTCTCTGTTTGTCCTGTTGATTTCTGTCCTATCATGGCTGTGTTCTTTCTGCTACTCTTTAAGAAAGAATAGAGCTTACGTTCAGGTAAGAATTGAGCAGGATAAATAGGTTGAAGAAGATCATCACGCCTACGGCGATCAGCATGACCCCTGTGGCGATCTCGATTTTGCCTAGATGGGGACGAAGCTGTTTGAGCAATCGGCTGACGCGATCCAGTCCCAGGCCGAGGAGCAGGAAGGGGATTGCCAGACCCAGCGAATAGGCCAGTAAGAGTAAGACACCGCTCTTCAACGTCGCCGCGTTTGCGGCCAGCACGAGGATCGAGCCGAGGATCGGGCCGATACAGGGCGACCACGCGATAGCGAAAATCACGCCCATCATCAATGAGGCCAGATAGCCGGGGCGTGCTGGATGATATTCAATGCGCTTTTGCCAGTAGAGAAAAGGCAATTTGAGGATGCCGGCCAGATGTAGTCCCACGATGACCAGGACCACGCCGCCAATTTGACGGATGATAACCTGATGCTCACGCAAAAAACTACCCAGCGTGCTTGCCGTCGCGCCCAATGCGACGAAGGCCAGCGTAAAGCCAACGACAAATGTTGCCGCATGGAGAAATGTCACGAGGCGCGTTGAGAGTTCCTGTTGCTTATTCGTTGATTGATAGATGCTTTGACCGACGAGCTGGCCCAGATAAATGGGGACCAGTGGCAAGACACACGGCGAAAGAAACGACGCCAGCCCCGCTATAAATGCGATTCCTAAACTTAATTGCGATCCATTCATGCGACTCTTCTCTATCTCCTGGAAATATGTTCTCTTTTTTGTTCATAGTATAAGGCGTTGGGCTGGAACTGTGCAATGTTGTAATCTTCTCAGCGAGGCGATCGTTGAAAGAAACGCTGAATTTGCTGCCAGAGAGAAAGTTTCGCTTGCACCTTTTGCGCCTCCCCTTGATAGACAACGAGGCTTTTATTGCTGCTGATTGCCGGTTGGATATGATGTGGCGCGTCCCCCTGTTCTGTTGATGTGATCAGGCTGGTGGAGCCGGAGCGATGTTGGTCGGCGCTGACAACCTCGTTACCGAATAGAGAAACAGGTGAGGGGTGTGATTGCTCGATGTCGAAGTCAAAATAACGTGGCTGTTGCATCGTTGGCCGTTTGGGAGGCTGAACCACCGCTCGTTTGCCTCCGGCCTGGGATACCAGCGACGACTGGGGAAGCGTTGATGGCAATGGAGGAAGTTGGGGAGGCTGCAAATTGAGGGCGCGGAGATGACGGGCCATAACACTGGCCTCTTCGTAGCGCTGCTCGCGATCCTTTGCCAGCGCCGTCATGATGATGGTCTCCAGAGCCGGAGGTAGTGCCGGATTATGCGTGCTGGGCGGCTGCAAGATGCCTTGTGTGATTGCCCTGGTCAATTCCGGCATGGCGCGTGCCGTAAATGGGCGCTGGCCGCAAACCATCTCGTAAAGGACGACACCAAGCGCGTAGATATCGCTGCGATTATCTAGAGCATGCCCCCACACCTGTTCGGGCGAAGCATAGTAGATGCTGCCCACGAGCGTCCTGGCAATGGTGATCTGTTGCAGACCGGGTGCGCGAGCCAGGCCAAAATCCATAATTTTGATTTTGCCCCAGCGATTGAGCATCAAATTTTCGGGCTTGATATCGCGATGAATGACGTGGCGCTCTTTGTAGGCAGCGTCCAGCGCATCAGCGATTTCGGCAGCATATTCGACGGCCAGATAATCGGGAATGACACCATCGATATGCAGCAGGCTGGCAAGGGTTGGCCCCTCGACGTATTCCATCACAAAATAGAGCAACCTGTTTTGTTGGCCAGCATCGTAGATATGGACGATGTTAGGGTGATTGAGGCCCGCAATGATCTGGGCTTCCCGAATAAAACGTGCTATATAAGAGGCATCACGCGCCAGATCCTGGGGCAGCACTTTGATAGCCACATCGCGTCCAAGCGCGATTTGCTTCCCTCGGTAGACGACTCCCATTGAGCCACGGCCAATCTCTTCCTCCAGTTGGTATCCACCAAGATTCTGACCTGCCAGTTCATTCATAGTTTACGGAACCTCATCAGCATGCATACGCATTGAAGCAATAGAAAGCACTCTTTACATGGATGAACGGATTACTCATCTCATGAGGGATTCTCTGTTCCAGGCAGTCTTTCCCTCTCTTTTCTTTTATAAGATAAAGCCATATTCGTAGTGAACAATGAATGCACAGTACTCTGTGGGCATCTACCCTATAGAGTACTGTGCATTCATGCATATGTGAAGGCTATCCTCACCGGCAGAGTGACTCTGGCGTTAGTCGAGATAGTCCTTGAGGAGGCGACTTGCCTGTGGGTGACGTAATTTACGAATTGCACGCTCTTCGATCTGACGCACGCGTTCGCGCGTGACTTTCAATTTTTTGCCCACTTCTTCCAGGGTATGATCGTGGTCATCCACCAGCCCGAAGCGCAGCTCAATGACCTGTCGCTCACGTACGGTGAGTTGTCCGAGGACTTTACGGATCTCCTCGCGCAGCAATTGCTGATCGGTGATCTCCATTGGCCCTCTTTCGCGGATATCCTCGATAATATCCCCAAGCGTGTTCTCTTCCTCTTCTGAAAGAGGTGCGTCCAGTGAGAAGACTTTCTCCGCCCAGATTAACAGCTCGCTGACACGCTCCGGGGTCATGCCCAGCCGTTCTCCGATGCTCTCCGGTGTTGGTTCACGGCCCAGTTCCTGATAGAGTTGGCGAGTCGTGCGTTTGACGCGCATCACTTCTTCCATGATGTAGACTGGGAGACGCACGACACGAGTACCTTCCAGGATCGCTCGCGTGATAGCTTGCTTGATCCACCAGGTGGCATATGTGGAAAAACGGAAGCCTTTTCTGTAGTCAAATTTGGTGACCGCACGAATGAGACCGATATTTCCCTCGCCAATCAGGTCTTCCAGAGATAAGCCCTGTCCAACATATTTCTTGGCGATACTTACTACCAGTCGCAGATTCGCCTCGATCAGGTGATTACGTGCCTCTCTGTCGCCCTGCTCTGCACGTTCTGCAAGGCGTGATTCGCTAGCAGCAGAGAGCAGAGGAATACGCGAAATCTCGCGCAGGTAAAGACGCAGACTGTCGCTTTGCGCCAGGCTACTTAACTCTGCTTCTTGTATCGTTTCGCGTTCGGTTTCAGCCGGCTTGTTACGGTCGCGTTCACCGTCAAACATTACATTTCGTTCCACAGGCTTGCTCTCTTCTCTCCTGCAACAATGACGTAGATCAGTTCGGTCATGGCTTATTGTATCATACGTATAGGTTATTGCAAGCAACTTGATCTATTGTTTCGTAGATCTACCGTATTTTCTGCGGTTACTCATCTTGTCGGCGAAACCGGGTTTCTCGACAGGGAGATAGAGGCTGCTGCGGGTTTTTCTGCTCGTTCTCTCTATACGTCGCTACTCGTTTCTGATACGTCGCTACTTACTTCTGGTGATGATACTACTGCTTTGGTTGATGGTGGCGCGACCTCTTCGGGTGATGATGGCACGACCACCGCTGAGAGAGTCTCTTCCTTTCTTAATCTTTGCAACAAGTACAAAAACAATCCTGCTACAATCATTACCACTGCCGTATATCCTATCTCATACAAAGAGACTATGCCAGTACCTAACGAAACTTTCCAGGCATTCAAAAAGTTGTCAATGGGTGCAATCACCAGGGCCGCTATCGATAGGAGATAGAAGACTATTTGCTGCCCGACCGCCCAGAGCCAGTACCCAAAGGCTTTAGGCAGATGGCGATGATCGGCATTGAGAACGTGATACCAGCCCAACGCGACCAGCGCCGTTCCCGTTCCATTGAGGATGACCATGCCCAGACTGGTAAGCAAAATTCCTACCCAGTTGTGATAGGCGGTGCCGGCCATAAATGCGCCTTCCATGATGCCAAAACCCGTGCCACAGGCCAGTCCGAGCAGCAGCGCTTCGCTAGCTCTTTGCACTTTGCGGATGTAAAATGTCAGCAGCAGCGGCGTGATAGTAGCTATGATGATTGGCCCGATGATTGCGATAAGGATAAATGTAGTTGAGAGTAATTGATCGCCGTTTGCGCAGTAAGGGGCAGGGTTTGCATCGGTACAACTGTAGAGAGCGAATAAAAGGCCCGCATTGACAAAGAAGTAGAGCAGGGCGACGAGGAAGAAGGGTGCAGTTGCTCCGCTGACAAACGCAACAGTTAAACGTCGCCATGTGGTTGCGGCCTTCACAGGTAATGCGCGGAGGCTGAGGGACATGAACGCGGCCCCGGCCAGTGGACTTACCAATATCAGAAACAGGAGCATTAAGAGGACCAGAGGTATCTCGCCTCCGATCGCCTCAATGGCGAAGAGTCCTGCCAGCACAAGCACATATGGAATCAGCAGAACCCAGAATGGTGGCAGCACGACTGTTGTGGAGGGTTTCTTGAGGAGGGAGCGAATGGCGTGAAAGAGGGAGAGACCCCCGCCTGCTAAACAGAGAATGGTTCCCGTAAGGTATAATGCCTGACGACTGAAGAAAACGCCCGCGCTGTTTTCATCGATGGAGAAATAAGTGTTAGAAAAGGTAATAATCGTGGCGGGGATTCCTGCCAGACCAATAATAAGCAGCAGTGCAGAACATATAATGGTGGTAATGGCGAGACCTTGCAGGTAACTATTCTGTCTGGCTGGGGCTACGTGTTGTGGGACAACGGGTGCTGCATAGGGGTAATGTCCGTACCATTGTGGGGCTTGTGGTACAACTCCGGGCAAGGTGGACGCAGCGGAGGGTAGCAGTTGAGGGGTGGATGATGGTGCTGCCTCTTTTTCCTGCTCAGGCGGTTTGTTCTCTTCCCAGGAGGCGTAGGGGATCTGCTGTTCATCCTCGTATGGGTTGGATGACGTTTCATGATGCTCGTTCATGGTAGTACCTCTTTTCGCTTTACCTCTATGTTGTAGATAATGGTTATGGTAGCACCTCGATAGTAATATGTATGTGCGTCTATAGATGATGTTATGCAGGCGTCTAGCGACAAACAGGTGTGTAACTATCCTGCCGATTATAACGTAGATTAGTTTGCACGTCTATCTTCTATAGAGATAGCTTTTTGGTGCAGACCCATGCAAAGAGAAAAGGATTTGACCCTGCTATGAGCTTACCACTTTCGCTTGTTCAGGGAACGAGAATCGGGGGACATTATATCGTTGGACCCCTTATCAATCGAGGTGGCTTTGGCGCCATTTATCGTGGCGTTGATACCAGCGAGGGCAATCGTCCCTGTGCGATTAAAGAGACCTATGATGTAACTCCCGCCGCTCGCCGTCAGGCGTTGATGGAGGCTGGCATTCTGTTTACTGTGAAAAGTAAACACTTGCCTGCGGTTTATGATGCGTTTGAAGCGGGAGGGCGTTTCTACCTGGTCATGCAGTTGATCGAGGGG
>JAICIM010000340.1 GCA_025928885.1 Ktedonobacteraceae bacterium
GGCATTGTCTTTCACCACAACAACGGACAGCCCTCTCTTGAGCAGATCATCACCCATTCGGGGCGTAAGGTTTGTCCGCCGCCCCTCTTTCTCTATGGACCAGGGATTGAGTCGAGCGTCATGCATTACAAAAGGGGAGCGTCGGCGACAGTGCAGGTGATTTTCAAGCCGCATGCTCTCAAAGCTCTATTCGGTCTCAACGCCTCACAACTTGCCAATGGGTCGGCAGACCTGCATGAATTTTCAGCGGACTATCTCGCTTGCCAACTCATGGAAGCCACAAGTCAGCAGGAACGTGTGCATGTACTCACCAGCTTTTTAGTGGCTAATCTCAAGCAGGAGAAAACGCAAGATACGTTAGTGGAAGAAAGCCTGCGCCTGATTCACCATAACGGCGGTGCTGTGCATGTCAAAGATTTGCTTGCGGCCTTACATATTTCCGAGCGGCAGTTTGAAAGAAGATTTATCCAGACGGTTGGCCTTTCTCCTCAAGTGTATATTCGGGTGAAGCGCTTTAATGAAGCGGTACGACTGATCAAAACCGGCCAGTTTGCACGACTAACAGACGTGGCGAGCGCTCTTAACTTCTCCGATCAGTCTCATTTTATTCGCGACCTCAAAGCCTTTTCCGGCATAACCCCTAAAAGCCTTGCGCAAAAGACGGATGACTTCTACCACGATCAAGCGGGCTACTCTTATATCTGAACATGCCGGTTTTTTGCAATTTTTCCTCATAGTTGCCGGTGTATAGTACGACGAGATGGAAAAAGCATTTCTTCTGTTAGTACACAGGGCCGAAGAAAAGGAGACACTATGAGGAAAGTCGTTCTATACATGAACATGACACTTGATGGTTTCTTTAATCTGGACTGGATGGGACCAAACCTGTTCGCACCAGATCAGGAGCTTATCGAGGATAACATCGCCCGGATGAGGGGATCAGATGAGACTGCAACGAGCGGATCAGGTGGCGGCGCTTTTGTCGGCTATCAGTTTTATCGTGGAATGGTCTCTTACTGGCGCAACGTGGAGAACAGCCCGGACTCCACAGAGAGCCAGCGTGCTACCGCGCGTGCGGTGAACGCCAGCCGTAGAATCGTCATTTCGCGAACCCTGGAAAAACTTGAGGGAGAGCATGCAGAGCTGCTCGTCGCGAAGAGCGATCAAGAGCTGGTTGCAGCCGTGACCAGACTCAAAGAGCAGTCAGGCTCCGACTTCGCACTGATTGGCGGTGTGCGTACGGCTCGGACGTTTGCACGGCTCGGCTTAATTGATGAGTACGAGATGCTGGTCTATCCAGTTGTTCTAGGCAAAGGCGAACAGGTGTGGACATCCAGGAGCGACTTAACGTTGGTAAGCGTCAAGGCGTACCCATCCGGGATAATGCGCGTGCGTTACGTCCCGCGCGAGCCGTGATTGCCTTTCCCATGAACTCATGTAATGCGTAGTTGCGCGACTTTATCGCGCTTGATTCACCTTCCGCAAAAGAGCTACCGGGCGTGATAAAGTCGCGCAACTACGAAGAAACGAGCAATTTCTGAATGTGTGTCATTGTGATTGCCCACGCGAGCGAGGAGGGATCGATCAATGCGAAATGATCGACGCGCGGCAACGCGACCAGCGTGGTGTAATCGCCGTGTTGGGCCGCTTTGTGTACGTATTCCTGGCTGACCACGAGCGGCACCCGGTCGTCTCTGTCGCCGTGAATCAGGACCTGCGGAAGGCCCAGCGGCAGCAGCGCGGCGGGCGAGGCGAACATATAGCGGTCGGGAACGCTGGCGGGGCTGCCTCTCAGCAGTTCGGCGGCGGCACCATGTCCTAGATTGAGTTCCCAGGTGTGTTTCAGATCGCTGGCCCCGGCAAGGCTCACCACGCCCGACAGTGGCAGCGGCATGCTGTTTACCGTGAGCTTGCTATTTCTGGGCAGGCGAGGACGCGCGGCTAGCCAGAGCGCGAGGTGGCCGCCAGCGGAATGGCCGACCGAGATGACACGCGCGAGGTCCAGGGCGTACGGGAGGGCAAGCGTGCGCAGATAATCGGCGGCACGGGCGACATCCTGAAATGTGCCGGGCCAGCCTCCACCAGTGTCACCTACGCGCCGATACTCGATATTCCAGGCGGCAATTCCGTTGTGGGCAAGATCCTCGGCCAATCCCTGCATGAGCGTGAGGTCGTAGGGTGCTCGCCAGAAGCCGCCGTGAATAAGCAGAACGACCGGGTGCGGTCCCGGCCCGTTCGGCACGTACAGTTCGCCAAATTGTTGCGGGTCCGCTCCATAGGCGAACCGGAGCGGTGATGGGATGGGTGCAGCAGTACCTTCAGAACCGTAGACGTTCATCGGCCATCTCCCATAATTAAATGTCGTGCTGAGCCGTATTTACGGCGCAACCCAGACCTGTATGATTGTGTCATCTCCACCAGAGGCAATATATTTCCCATCGGGGGACCAGGCCATCGCGCGTGGTGGGGCGGCATGCGCGAACGTCAACAGTTTCTGGTTCGTCATGGTATTCCACACTTCGATCATCTTATCCTCACAGGCATAGGCAAAGCGCTTCCCATCGGGCGACCACGCGACGACGGAGACGGGGGCGGGATAACGATAAGTCAACACCTCGCGATTGGCGGTCGTATCCCACATCTGAATCATGCCATCAGCCCTACCACAGGCAACGCGAGAACTGCGTGATGCGTTGGGCGAGAGCGTATAGACGTTGGGCGACCACCCGACGCTCAGCACCTTTGCCGGTTGATTGCGATAGAGTGCAATGGTTTGGCCCGTTGTGGCCTCCCAGATCTGGATCGATGCGTCATCGCCGCCGGAGACGATGCAGAGGCCGCGTCCAGGAGGTGAGGCTGCTTCAGAAGGCGACCATGCCAGCGTCATGACGTTGCCTGTATGCACGCGATAGATGGTGAGGAGCTGGCCCATGTTGGCATCCCAGATATGTATGGTGCCGTCGCTGGCGGTTGAGGCGAGGATCTGTTGCGCTGGCGACCACGCCATTGTGTTGATCGTCTGCTCCTGGTGGCCGCGATAGGTGCTGATCAAACGGTTCGTCGTGAAGTTCCAGACGCGTATCAATCCATCGGAACCAGCAGTGGCGATCAGGGAGCCATCCGCCGATCCCGCCACGAGGCGGACCGCATCGGCGTAATCCTGATAGAGCTGCTCCCTGTTCCCGGTCGTGGCCTCCCAGACATGGATCGTTTTATCGTTGCTTGCCGACACAATACGCCGCCCATCGGCCAGCCACGACAACGAGCGAATCGCATTGGCGTGCTCACGATAGCGCGTGATGACTGTTCCGGCAGGCGCGGTCTGTGTTCTGCCCTGGGCAACACGTGTCGGCTCCTGACGAGCAGGCGGCGGTGGCTCAGGTGGCTTCGCTGCCGATAGCTCGTTCGCCACAGAAGCAGCGAAGGAGCTGGAAGGCAGGATTGTAGCCGCTGCCAGATCGACTTCGCCCGACTGTTGGGAAGGTGTTGCAAGCTGGCTGGCCTGTGCGAGCGCGGAGGCAAAGGCGCGGATGTTACTAAAGCGCTTATCAGGATCTTTCTCCAGCGCGGTCAAGATCACCTGTTCGACGGCCAGAGGAATGGTTGGCACGCTGGCACGCAACGAGGCAGGCGCGGCAGTGATTTGTTGCGTGATGATCTCGGTGAGCGAGCCTTCAAAGGGACGTTTGCCCACTAGCCATTCATAGGCAACGATGGCGAGGGAGTATTGATCGCTGGCCTGACGCGGTTTGCCTTGGATCTGTTCGGGCGCTGTATAGGGGAGGGTGCCGGCGACGTTTTGTATGCTCTGATCGGCCATCGTTTGCGTGATCAAAGCAATGCCGAAGTCGCTGAGCAATATCTCATCGTTTCTGCCGATCAGCATATTTTCGGGCTTCACATCGCGGTGAACCAGCTTCTCGTTATGTGCGTACTGGAGCGCCTCGGCCATCTGCTGCACGTAGGAGGTCACAGTTGACAGCGTGAGGCGCGTCCCTTTCGCATGACGTTGCCGCAACGTGCCACTGGGGGCGTAGTCCATGACCAGGAAGGGTGTGCTGCCCTCAACGCCAAATTCGAGGACACGCACGATATTAGGATGGACGAGGCGAGCGATAGTGCGGGCCTCCGTGCGGAACCAATCCATATCGTTTGCCACCTGCGCATTAAGCACCTTGATGGCCGCTTGCGTGCTGAGATAGATATGCTCTCCGAGATAGACCTGCGCAAAGCCACCTTCCCCTAACAGGCGGGTTAGCTGGTAATTGCCAAGCCTCTGTCCGATGTAGTCAACCATATGTACCCTTTCCGGCAAAATGCTCGTATCCCACCGCCCATCCTCAGCAGAGATAGCATATCATACAGCGTGCAAAAAGAGAATACGTACGCTTTCCACAGCGAATAGAGCATCTGCTAGCATGTCCGCGAAATTCTCCAGGAGATGATCGTAGATGGCAGGGGTGATGGCTGGTCCCAGCCCGTGGCCGCCCTGGGAAGCCAGGCGAGGACCAGCCATCGCCCCTGCCATCTACGATCACATGTTAAATTTTAAAGGCATCGAGAGTACTGGCGAGGAAAATCTCGTCAACGGCGAGTTTGCGTGGCGTGAGTCCCTGCTCATAGGAGGATTGCGTTGCGGCCTCTAAAACGGTGCAGTTGGCCGCGACGCCGTAGGGCCAGAAGTCCGCGCCCATGATCTGTTGCGTCTCCTCCAGTTCGGCCATGAGCCAGGGCAGACTGAGATGCAGAGCTGCCGTTTGTTTCATCTGGGCGAAGAGGCGATCTTTGGCCTGACAGAACGCTTTGTACAGGTTCTGCGCGGCCCAGGGATATTTTGTCACCACGTCGTTGCGCAGTGCGATCACATGCATAATGGGAAAGATACCGGTGCGTCGAAAATATTCCTGCTCGACCCGCTTGTAGTCTGGAAATAAGCGAACAACAGAGCCGGGACGTTTGGGCGTGAAGCTGGAGGGGGCGCGGGCGGAGAGCAGGGCATCAATCTCGCCGGTTGCTAGCATCTGGCTCAACGTCTGTTCGGGGGAAATGGGTTGGATCTTGATGTCGGCAGGCAGCTTGAGCGGCTCTTTCTCCACGCGCCCAGGCTGTTCCAGCCCGCCTTGAAACCACTGCATTGCGGAAGGAGGAACGCCGTAATCGTGCTGGAGAAATGCCCGCTGCCACATGGGTGCGGTCATCTGGTATTCTGGCACGCCGACGCGCTTCCCGGCGAGATCTTCCGGGCTGTCAATGCCGGATCTGGTGTGAATAAAGATGCAAGAGTGCCTGAAATAGCGGGACGGAAAGACCGGAATGGCGAGGAACTCGTCGCTGCGGCTGCGGTGCATCAAGTAGCTGGAGAGAGACATTTCGGCGATATCAAACTCGTGGTGCCTGAGCATACGCCAGAAGGTCTCTTCCACCGGGAGGCGTAGATAATTTAAATCGATGCCCTCCGGTACAATCTCGCCCAGCGCCAGCGCATTTGTCCGGTCATATTCGTCACATGCTAAGGTCAATTGAATTCTGCCCATAAGCTAAAAACTCTCCTTTAACGGTAAAATCTGCTTCCTTGCTTATTCCTTATGGAAAGCATATACTTTGTCTCTTCCAGTGTACCGCAAAAAGAGCGTAATTTGCACCTTCTTAGCTATTCGGTTGCCTGTTCATATTGCAATATGATAATGCCGATCAGCACCAGCGTACAGCCGGCGATCTGCCAGAGGGTGAGATGCTGTCCCAGCCAGAAGTAGCCGATGATGCTGGCGGCCACCAGCTCTAATGTGCCAGCGATACCCGCGCGTGTGGCGTCGAGGCGACGGAGCGCGGCCAGCGTCAGCGAGAACGGAATCGCCATGCCCACAATGCCAACGAGCAGGATGAACCAGAGATGTTGTGGTTGCCAGGTTGCCGCCGGAATTGCCCAGGGCGGTTGAACAAGCAGGCAGAAGAAGCAGGCGATAAAGGCTCCATAGGTTGTGGAGGTCAATGCTGGGAGCGTACGCCCGACGCGCTTGCCTGCCAGCATGTATGCGATATAGGCCAGCAGCGAGAGGTTGGCGAAAATCAGTCCCAGCGTGTCCAGGCCATTCAGGCTCTGCTGCCAGATGCCAGTCAGGAGGATGACCCCACCGAAGGAGAGGCACACGGCGAACAGGACAGGGCGCGAGGGCCATTTTTTGCGCCAGACAGCCTCGCCCAGCGCCATCCACGCCGAGGCGCTGAACTGGATGACCAGCGCAATAGCCAGCGGCAGGCGACTGATGGCGACGAAATAGGTGTAGGAGACCAGCGCAAGACAGAGGCCAAAGATGAGCAACCAGCCCCAGTTGCGCGATTCCAGCTTGAGGGCGTTCCGGTTCCAGATCAGCAGCGTGAAGAGCAGACCCAGACCGCCAATCAGCATACGTAGTTCTAGCAGGGTCAGGGGCGAGATGCCAGCATCAAATAAGAGGCGCGAAAAGTTCCCATTCAGGCCAAACAATATCGCCGCCGTCGTCGCCATAAGATAGCCAATCAAGCGTTGTGGAGCGCCGGGCTTCATCTGCAGGTTCCTTTCATGATGAATGCATTGAGAGATCTCTATCGACGATAACAGACGTACCCTGAGCTTGCCAACATCCAATCAAGCACATTGGTGGGCATCCAATCGGGAGACAGGAATGGCTAATAACAACTCGGTTGTGCTCCTGCTCGTACTTGTATATATAATGGGAGAGAGCAAAACGTATGGAAGAGCGAAGACATCTCTCTTGATAATGATTGATTATAAGGATCTGTTATGTGGTATTTCCTATTGAAAAAGTGTGTCAGCCTCTTTTTTAACCTGCTGAACGCTGTGTTGGGAGGCAAACTGCCGCCGTTTGGCAGTGCCTGTATGGTGGTGGAAGAGGATGGACGGTATTTAGTGGTACAGATGCCAGCGGGAACCGTGACCTTTCCGGGCGGCTTTATGACCTGGCGCGAGACTCCCCAGCAGGCAGCTGAGCGTGAGGGACACGAGGAGACGGGCCTGACGCTGCAAGTGTCCTCTTTGATTAACTGCTATTCTTATGCCAGCGACCGCTGGACGCGCATGAGCACGATCAGCTTTGCCTTTCGCGGCACCGTGTTGGAAGGCGAATTGCGCGACAATATGGAGGGAAGACCGCTCTGGCTCACGCTCGATGAACTGCGCCCACGTCTGCGCGGCCACGCCCTGAGCGTCCTCGACGATTATTTGCGCACCCGCTCCCAGCAGGCTCCCGCCTCCTCGTCGCTCGTGCCACTTATTCAGTCAGTGACATATTAATAAAAAACGCTATCTCAATGGTTACCTTCATCATGCAATTTGCCATCGTATCGCATCGATTGCGCCATAAAAAAACACCATCAAGAGGGGCGAGACGCTCACGATGAAGCGGCAAGTGGTTTATTTCTGTCCGATGCGCAGAGCCAGCAGCAGGCCGAATGAGACCGCCAGCAGCACGACGGCGAGCGCAATAGCTTTGTCCAGATCGGTTTCGGAGGCGAGATAGACGGCGATGGGGACCGTCTGCGTGGTACCGGGGAAGTTGCCAGCGAAGGTGATCGTCGCGCCAAATTCGCCGAGGGAACGCGCCCAGGCCAGCCCTATACCCGAGAAGAGTGCGGGGCGAATCAGCGGCAGCACAACGCGCCGGAACGTGTAGAAAGGACTGGCCC